>CAZTPK010000031.1:0-10888 GCA_964614765.1 uncultured Gammaproteobacteria bacterium | reverse complement strand
GGTCCAGCCGAGGCCCGCGGCGATCACGCTCGTGTGCTCGTCGATGTCGTGACCGTACAGACAGAGGCCGGCCTCCAGCCGCAGGGTGTCGCGCGCGCCGAGACCGACCCACCGCACGCCTTCCTGCGCGAGCAGCCGCCGCGCCAGGTCGCGGGCAGCGGAGGCGGGCACCGCGATCTCGTAGCCGTCCTCGCCGGTGTAGCCGGAGCGGCTGACGCGGCACGGCGCGCCGTCGATCTCGAGCGTGCACACGGATTGAAACGGCAGATCCTCGATCCCGCCGGCCAGCGCCGCGGCGGCCGCGCTCGCCTGTGGACCTTGCACGGCGAGCAGGGCGAGGTCGTCGAGATGCCGCACCTCGCAGGCGCGGCCGATCTCGTCATTGAGATGCGACAGGACGGTGGCCGTGCGCGCGGCGTTCACCACCAGCAGGAGCTCCTCGCCCAGGTTGGCGACGACGATGTCGTCGATGATCCCGCCCTCGTGGTTGGTGAGCAGCGCGTAGCGCTGGCGGCCGGCGGGAAGATCGATGACGTCCGCCGGGGTGAGCGCCTCCAGCGCCGCGGCCCGGCGCGCGCCGCGCAGCGCGATCTGGCCCATGTGCGAGATGTCGAACAGGCCGGCGTGCGCGCGCGTGTGCAGGTGCTCCCGCAGCGTGCCGTCGGGGTAGCGCAGCGGCATGCACCAGCCGGCAAACCCGGTGAACTGCGCCTCGGCCTGCACGTGCAGATCGTGGAGCGGCGTCCTGCGGCCGCCCGCGTTGTCCGCCTCGACGGATGTGTGCGTCAAGCCTTCGATCCTTGTTCGTGGTTGTGCGCTGTCGCGGCCGGCGCCGCGGCGATCGTCGCCTCACGTTCCCGGCGCGCGGAACTGGCCCATCAGCCGCGCGTGATCGGCCGGGCTAAGTATGACATCCAGCACCGCCGTGAGGGAGGGTGCATCCACGTACTTCCACGCCTTGGCGACGACGCGCTCGCGCCGCGCGATGCCGCCGTAGCCCACCACCGGCACGCCGGCCTCGGCCGCCTCCAGATCGGTCACGCCGTCGCCGATCATGACCGCGCTGTCCAGCCGGGTCATGAGCCCGCGGCAGACGGCGGCCTTGCCGCCGGCGCGGGTGAGCGGCGAGGCGCGATCGAAGTCGCGGTAGCGGCCCGCGGCGTCGAAGTACACCTCCACCGCGTGCACTCGCTCGGCGGGGATCGAGAGCTCGGCCGCGAGCGCGAGCACGGCCTCGCGGATGCCGCTGCTGATGACGTGCACCTGCCAGCCGAGCGCGTGCAGCGCCGCCACCGTCTCCGCGGCGCCCTCGGCGCGCTGCGCCACGTACTGCGTGCCGAGCCAGGTCACGTCCTCATGCGTCGGTCTGATCAGTTCGAGCCGTCGCGCATACACCTGCTCAAGCGTCAGGCTGCCCTCCATCGCCGCCTTCGTGAGCGGTACGACCTGTGCGGCCACGTTGGCGCGGCGCGCCAGCAGGTCGATGCCCTCCACGGCGGAGAGCGTGCTGTCGCAGTCGAAGAAGGCCGCGCGCCTCATAGCGTGATCTGGAAGGCCTTGCTCACCGCCGGGATGGCGCGGATCTTCTCCATCTGCGCGTCGGTGAGCCGGGTGGACATCTCGATCGCCGCCACCGCGTGCGGCCCGTCCTCGGCGCTGCCGATGTGCATGCGCGAGATGTTGATGCCGCTCTCGCCCAGGACGGTGCCGAGCGCGCCGACCACGCCCGGCCGATCGTCGTGGCGCGTGAACAGCATGTCGCCCTTCAGACCGCACTCGATCTCGTAGTTGTCGATGCGCACCAGGCGCGGGTAGCGCTCGTCGAACAGCGTGCCCACCAGCACGACGCCGCGATCGGCGGCCTTGCCGGTGACGACGATCAGCGAGACGTAGTCGTGGGCCTTCAGCGAGCGCGACTCGCCGAAGGCCAGGCCCTCGCGATTGGCGACCAGAAGCGCGTTGACGCGGTTGACCGGCCGGGTGTGGTGCTCCTGCAGGTAGCCGACCAGCGCCTCGATGGCGACGGGCCGGGTGTCGAGCTCGGCGGCCGCGCCCTGCAGCGAGACCTCGATGCCCTGCAGCGGCGCATCGGTCATGTGCGCGAGCAGCCGCCCGAGACGGTGGGCGAGGTCCTGGTAGGGCCGCAGCCGGCCGGCCTGCTCGCTCGCCACGCGCGGCAGGTTGACGGCGCTCAGCACCTCGCCGTCGTTGAGATAGGCGGCGATGAGGCGCGCGATCTCGACACCCACCGCGTACTGCGCCTCCTCGGTGGAGGCGCCGAGGTGCGGCGTGCACTCGACGCTGGGCAGCGCGAACAGCGGCGAGGGCCCGGGCGGCTCCTTCTGGAAAACGTCCAGCGCCGCACCGGCGAGGTGCCCGGAGACCAGCGCGTCGTGCAGCGCCTCCTCGTCGACCAGTCCGCCGCGCGCGCAGTTGATGAGGCGCGCACCCTGCTTCATCAGCGCCAGCCGCTCGCGGTTGATGAGGTTGCGGGTGGCCTCGATGAGCGGGCAGTGCAGGGTGACGAAGTCCGACTCGGCGAGCAGGTCCTCGAGAGCCAGCGGCTGCACGCCGTGGGCGGCGTAGATGTCCGGGCTCACGAACGGATCGTGGGCCACGACCTTCATCTTCAGACCGAGCGCGCGCGCGGCGACGATGCGGCCGATGGTGCCGTAGCCGATCACGCCCAGGGTCTTGCCGGTGACCTCGGTGCCGGTGAACCTGCCGCGCGCCCACTCCCCGGCCTTCACCGAGGCATCGGCCGCGGGAATGCGCCGGCAGAGCGAGAACAGGTGCGCGAGCGCGAGCTCCGCGGCGCTGACCGCGTTCGCATCGGGCGTGTTGATCACCACCACGCCGTGCTCGGTGGCGGCCTCGACGTCGATGTTGTCGACGCCGATGCCGGCGCGGCCGACGACCTTGAGCCTGTGCGCCGCCTCGAACACGGGCCGGGTGATCCTCGTGGCGCTGCGCACGACCACGGCGTCGTAGTCGCCGACGCAGGCGCAGAGCTCCGCCTCCTTCATGCCGGTCCGCACATCGACGCGGAAGCCGGGCTGGTTGCTCAGATGGGCAACGCCCTCCTGGGCGATGGGGTCTGCCACGAGTATCGAATACATGTCGCCTTCCACTCCCTCGGGTGTGTGTCCAGCCAGATTCGTGAGCCGCGCCTTACGCGACTCGCGTGCTCCTCGGCCAACGCGTTGCCGCTGTCGTGTGAATGGTGGCCGGCAAAGATGACAGCAGGCCTGCCGGTGCCGGCAAGAGGTATCGCGAACCAGGCGTCGCGGCGGCGTGCATGCCTGCGATCAGCGCGCCATGTCGCGCCAGGCCCAGTCGAGCCAGGGCAGCAGACGCTCGACGTCCTCGCGCTCCACCGTGGCGCCGCACCAGATCCGCAGGCCCGGCGGCGCGTCCCGATAGGCGGCGACGTCGTAGGCCGCCCGCTCCTGCTCCAGGCGCGCGCACAGCGACTTGACGATCGCCCAGCGCTCCTTCAGCGACTGTGCGGTGAACCACGGATCGACGATCTTCAGGCACACCGAGGTATTCGAGCGCGTGCGCGGGTCGGCGGCGAGGAAGTCCACCCACGAGGTCCTCTCGACCCACTGCTCGATGACGGCGAGGTTGGCGCTCGAGCGGGCGATGAGCGCCTGCAGGCCGCCTATGGACTGCGCCCAGCGCAGCGCGTCGAGGTGATCCTCCACGCAGAGCAGCGAGGGCGTGTTGATGGTGGCGCCGGTGAAGAGGTCCTCCGTGAGTTTGCCTTTCTTGGTCAGGCGGAAGAGCTTCGGGATCGGCCACGGCGGCGTGTGGCTCTCCAGCCGCGCCACCGCGCGCGGACTCAGGATCAGCATGCCGTGCGCGGCCTCCCCTCCCAGCACCTTCTGCCAGGAGTAGGTGGCGACGTCGAGCTTGCGCCACGGCAGCTCCATCGCGAACACCGCGGAGGTGGCGTCGCAGATCGCGAGGCCCTCGCGGTCGTCGGCGATCCAATCGCCATCCGGCACGCGCACGCCGGAGGTGGTGCCGTTCCAGGTGAAGACCACGTCGCGCCGCCAGTCCACCTGCGCGAGATCCGGCAGCTCGCCGTAGTCGGCCTCGAGGACGCGCAGGTCGGCGATCTTCAGCGCCGACCGGATGTCCTCCACCCAGCCGTGGCCGAAGCTCTCCCAGGCCAGGCAGTCCACACCGCGCGCGCCGAGCAGCGACCACAACGCCATCTCCACGGCGCCGGTGTCGGAGCCGGGAACGACGGCAATGCGGTAGTCCTCGGGCAGGCCGAGCAGATCGCGGCTGAGGGTGAGCAGTGCGCGCAGCCGATCGTGCCCGACCTCGGAACGATGGGAACGGCCCAGCACCGCGTCATGCAGCACTTCGTGCGTCCACGACGGACGCTTGGCGCACGGCCCGGAGGAAAAGTACGGGCGCGCCGGCAACAGCGACGGTCTCATGATCCCCTTCGGCGACTCATGAACGTGCCCGTATTCTATGCACAGCGAATGTTGCGGCACAACGACCGTGTGCATTTCGAAACGCCGCCTCGCTCACACAAGTCCGCATGCACCGAATGCGTGCGGCAGACATGCTGCAAGGACTAGATCCAATCTGCCATGGCATGACGGTGGGGATTTCCCGGGTCTCATCGACAAGGCGAAATGAGCGTCGATGAGCGCTGATGTGCAGGGCAATGCCTGTGACGGTCTGCGTGCGGAAGTGATGCCGGAGCGCGCTGATCCGTCCTCGTGGGCGACGGTCGGCGCGCCAGTTCTGCCTCGTATTGCGCGGCGCAAGTGAAATTCGTCTACGCCTGACGCGAGTTCGTACCCGGTATTCGTGCCGGGATGGAGGTAACCGGAGTTTGCGCGCCTGGATACGGACGTCGGGTTCAGCCGGCCAGGTGCAAAGGTTTCAAATGGCCGGGTATAAAGCTTTCATTTGGACGGATATAAAGGTTTCAAATGGCCGGGTACCTTGGTTACAATTGGCCGCATGGCCGATCCACCCCTGATCTCGCGATTCATGCGTCCCAGACTGGTCGAATCGCTCGGCGACACCCCCGTGGTCCTGATTCATGGTCCGCGACAGTGTGGCAAGACGACGCTGGCGCAAACCCTGCGTGAGTACACGTACATCACCTTCGATGACGAGGTCCAAATCGAGGCAGCGAAGACGGACCCCGTAGGCTTCGTGGCGGACTTGCCGGACAAGGTGATACTTGACGAGGTGCAGCGCACCCCGGAACTGTTTGCATCGCTGAAGGTTGCGGTTGACCGCGACCGACGGCCCGGACGCTTCATCCTGACCGGTTCCGCCAATGTACTTCTGGCTCCGAAACTGTCGGATTCATTGGCGGGCCGGATGGAGTTGCTGCGATTGTATCCGCTGGCGCAGTGCGAAATTGCCGGGGTGCCGTCTCGTTTCCTTGACGTGCTGTTTTCCCGGGGATTCAAGGCGCGTCAGTTTGGGCGGCTCGGGGAGGCGCTGGCCGAGCGCATCGTCGCGGGCGGTTATCCAGCTGAATTGGCGCGCAGTTCCGGACGGCGACGACGCGACTGGTATCTGGCCTACATCGAAACGCTGGTACAGCGCGATGTGCGCACGCTGGCGCGCATCAGTGCATTGGATGCCCTGCCGCGGTTGTTACAGCTGGCAGCAGGTCAAACGGCGCGACTGTTGAATGTGAGCGAACTGGCCTCGCCGTTTCAATTGAGTCGGCCGACCATTCGTGACTATGTGACGCTACTGGAGCGGATCTTTCTGATCGAGATTCTGCCCCCCTGGCATGGCAATCGCCTGAGTCGGCTGGTGAAGACGCCAAAGCTGCACCTCGGCGACACGGGATTGGCGGCAAGCCTGTTGGGTGTGGATGCCGCGGCATTGACCAAGGACCGTGTGTTGCTCGGCCAGTTACTGGAAACATTCGTATTTCAGGAATTGCGCCGGCAGGCAAGTTGGCATGAAGGTGCCATCGGTTTTCATCATTATCGCGACAAGGATGGCTATGAGGTGGACATCGTGCTGGAAATGGCGGGGCGTGACATCGCGGGCGTCGAAGTCAAAGCGGCCGCCACGGTTACCGACGCGGATTTTCGCGGGTTGCGCAAACTCAAGGACGCGGGCGGCGCACGATTCGTTGCCGGGGTCGTGCTGTACGATGGCGAAAGCGCTGTACGATTCGCAGAGGACTTGTTCGCTGTGCCAATCAAGGCACTCTGGAGTATGAAATGATTGCCGCCGTCATTGTGCCCAATCCGTGTCAGGCGCGGGCCGAATCCCCGGCGGCCCGGCGGCGGACCTTGACCTTGACGTCGATGCGGGAGCCCAGTCGATTGATGACGGACATCAACCGATCGACCGTGAAGCGATCGAGATCGGCGTTGCGGATGCGCGAGAAATCCGCCGCCGCGATGCCGGTGCGGGCCTCGGCCTTTCGGACGCTCAAATCATCCTTGTCCATGACCTTGATGATCTCGGCAGCGAGTATCGCCTTGAGCTGCCTGACATCGGCCCTCTCATCGCCGAAATCGCGGTAGACATTGCCACTGCCGCGAATGACTTCGAACCTTGCCCGTTTCATCGCAACATCTGCTTCAGCCGATTGATCCGGTCCCGGACCAGATCGATTTCACGTTTTGGTGTCTTGACGCCTTTGTTCGACTTCTTTTGGAACGCATGCACGACCCAGACATCATCATCGAGTTGCACCGCATAAACCACTCGGAAGGCATTCCCCCGGTAAGCCAGCGCGACTTCGAATATTCCGGAGCCCAGTCCGTGGATCGGCTTGGCGGTGTCCGCCTTGCCGCCCTCGGCCGCAATCGTCAGGGCCGCAAGGCACAGGCCCCGCGCTCCCTCCGGAAATTCCCCGAACGCCCTCCTCGCGGCACTGACCCAGGATACGGGCCTCGTCGTCCGTGTCATCAAATCTCCTTTGCATGTTGTCAGTTATGACAACACCTGTCAATCAATCAGGTCATTCGGAACCCGAAGGGCTCGGATATCAGCCTTTCCGCCCGCCGAGCCGTGCTAGGGCCGGTTGGTGTGCACGCGGGTCCACTTCGAGCGGTCGCGCAGGTTGCGCGCGTCGAGGACGGCATCGCCGGTGCGCGCCGGCGGCACCCAGATGACGTGCGCGCGCCAGCGATGGGCGCGGCGCGGGGAGGGGGAACGCCCTTTCCACACCGCAAAGATAAATGTCAGCAGGATCAGGATGGTCAGTAAGGTTGTCATTGCATCCTCCAATAAAAACGCTCTACAGCGGCCACCTTCAAATGGATGCCAGCCCCAGGCTTACAGACTGCCGGGGCAGGTTTCGCTGGCATGACGGTTGTTAGGTCCGTCCGTGGGTTGGATGCCGGCGATCCGTCGCCAGCATGACGGCCGTGGGAGAGCCGTCGTTTCGGAGGGGTGGCCGAAACCCAATTGGGGAGACACACACATCGACAGTCGTTAGCCAGCCTCAAATGGATGCCAGCCCCCGGCTTCCAGCCTGCCGGGACAGGTTCCGCTGCCATGACGAGGAATAGGCCCCTCGTCATGAATCGGACGCGCCGTACGGTGGCATGACGGGGATGTGCCTCGGCATGGCCTTAAACGCGCACGCGGGCACGGTAAGGTCGTGCTCCGCCTGTGCGTTCCGCGCGTGTATCCACGCACGATTGCAGCGCGCATCGCCGGCACCACAAGGGCTGGCGCGTTTCATCAGTCGAACATCACCTCCCTTCCGCCGCGGGCGCGCGGCGCATCGGTATCCAGGTTGAAGGCGGCCAGGTGCACCACCTCGCCGTCCAGCACCAGCGCGCCGCCGACCAGCCGCTCGCCGCTCATGCGCACGTCGGTGCCGAGGTCCACGGCCAGGTGCTCGCTCGCCTTCGCGGTCTTCAGCCGCTCGATGAACTCGCGCACCACCTGCACGTCCGGCGCGGGCGCGTCGTTCGCCGCCTCCCCGAGCGCGTCCAGGGCGAAGCTCTGCACCAGCTTGTCCTTCAGCCGCGCGAAGGTCTTCGGGTTGTCGAAGAGCTCCAGCCCCGCGACCTTGCCGTTCACCACGAACACCGCCCCGGCCTGGTTCTCCACCGTCTTCAGCTCCTCGGTGTAGCCGCGCAGCGGCTCGGCGTGCAGGTCGTACATCGCGTCCATGGCGCCGGTGGGCGAGCACGCCGCCATCTGGTCGCACTTGGCGGCGATGTCGTCCCAGATCTCCCCCTGGTCGGACATGCGCACCGCCGCCGCCTCCATGGAGTAGCTCACCGAGGCCATCTTCCGCGCCCGCGCCCGGCTGTAGAGCGTCTTGCCGCCGGAGCGGAACTTGCGCGACTTGTACTGCCAGCGCCCGCTCTCCACGCAGGAGACCGGGATGCTCACCGTGTGGCCGGCGCCGACCAGGATGGTGAGGTTGAGCACGCGGTTCTGCTTGGCGCCGACCAGCTCCTCGCCGTCGACCAGCAGCACGTCCTTCTCCGCGCGGTTGGTGAAGCGCAGCTCGGGCACGCTGCCGCTCTCGGAGACCTCGGCGACTTCCGCGAGCCCACGCTCCAGTGCCTCGTCGAGCGTCAGGTACTCGAACCGGGGAGGCTTCCCCGACAACAACGGGAACACGGCCAGGTTCCGGCACAGCGTCGGGTTCCCGACCAGCACTTCCATCAGCGTATCGTTGATTATCTGCATGTTTTCGCTTTCTCTTTCTGCCGCGGTAGGCGTTGCGGCGGGGAGATTGTGCCGGGCCAAGTGGCTCACACGGTGAGCCAGCGCACAGCTCACCCTATGTGCCGCTGGCAACGACCAGGAGGAGAGGCTAGTGTTGGACAGACAAGGAAGGCCGGGCGCAGGGCCGGCCGCCGCATCCATCGCCACGGAAACCCGGCTACGAATGGACCGCACCGAGCGTCTCTACCGCATCAATCAGCTGCTGGAAGCCCGGCGGGTGGTGCCGTTCCATGTCCTTGAAGAGGAACTGGAAGTCTCCCCGGCCACGCTGAAGCGCGACCTCGAGTACCTGCGCAGCCGCCTGCACGCCCCCATCGTCTGGGACCGGGCGCAGCGCGGCTACCGCTACGAGGAGCAGAAGGGCAGGCAGGCCGGCCCGCGCTTCGAGCTGCCGGGCCTGTGGTTCAACGACACCGAGGCGCACGCCCTGCTCGCAATGCAGCATCTGCTGGAGGGGATCCAGCCGGGCCTGCTCGCCGAGAGCATCGCGCCGCTGAAGGCGCAGATCGCCGCGCTGCTCGACAGTGCCGGCCACACCACCGCCGAGATCAGAAAGCGCATCAAGCTCCTGCCCATGGGCCGGCGCACGGTGCCGGCGAAGGAGTTCGAGACCATCGCCAAGGCGGTGCTCACCCGCAAGCGGCTGCGCATCACGCACTACAACCGCGAGCGCGGCGAGGAGCTCACGCGCGAGGTCTCCCCGCAGCGACTCGTGCACTACCGCGACAACTGGTATCTCGATGCCTGGTGCCATTTGCGCGAGGCCATCCGCGTGTTCGGGCTTGACGCCATCAGCGCGGTGGAGCTGCTGAGCACGCGCGCCAAGGCCGTGCCCGAGCGCGAGCTCGACGAGGAGCTGGCCGGCAGCTACGGCATCTTCGCCGGCAAGCCGACGCACACCGCGCTGCTGCGCTTCACCCCCGAGCGCGCCCGCTGGGTTTCAAAGGAACAGTGGCACCCGCAACAGCGCGCGTGGTACGACGAGGAGGGCTACTACCTGCTCGAGGTGCCGTATGCGGATGACCGGGAGATCGTGATGGACATCCTTCGGCATGGGGCGGAGGTGGAGGTGGTGGGGCCGGCGGCGCTGCGCGCCACCATCGCCACGCTCGCGAACCGAGTGCGCGAGATTCACGCGGCCTGAACCCCCTTGCCTAGATGTATTGGCCCGCCTATTAAGACCCGCGTTCGAGCCGCCAGCTGCCTGGCTCTGTGAGGCAAGCCCCCTGTAGAAACCTTGCCCTACGCCCCGCGCCCCTGCTAGCTTCAGATATAAAGAAGTATAGGCCAAGGACAAGTACGGGGCGGCCATGCTCACCGCGGAACAACTTGCACGCGCCAACATAGACAAGCGGCTCACGGCGGCAGGCTGGGCTCTGCAGGACGTTTCTGCTGCCAACATCCACGCGAGCCGCGGCGTGGCGATCAGCGAATTCCCGCTTGAATCCGGTGACGGATTCGCCGACCACCCGCGCGACATCGGCGGCAGGACCTCTGGTGTCATCGAGGCTGAAAGAGTGCGCTCGGCTATCCCCAATCCAAGAAGTTTCAGTGGTGTGTAATGACTCCAATGTTCGGCGCTTTCAAAGACATTGAAAAACTCGAAAAGGACCTCTGGGAAGCGGCGGACAACCTGCGCGCCAATTCCAAGCTCACCTCCAGCGACTACTTTCTGCCCGTCCTGGGGGTGATCTTCCTGCGCCACGCGGCCAACCGCTTCGAAGAGGCAAGCCGCCAGATCGCCGCGGACCAGGCGAGCGGCAAGATGCCCCGCCGCAAGGTTCAGCCGGAGGATTATCTTCGCCGCCGTGCGCTTTTCCTTCCCGAGCGTGCCCGCTACGACTGGATCATGGAGCAGGCCGCCACCCGCAATGCCGACCTGCCCAAGCTTGTTACCGAGGCCATGACCGCCATCGAGGCCGGGTTCGAGCCGCTCGCGGGCGTGTTGCCCAAGGACTACGGCATCTTCGAGCCCAAGGTGCTGGAAGACCTGATGCGCCTGTTCAACAGCGAGCGCATCCGCCAGGCCAGCGGCGACGTGTTCGGCCGCATCTACGAATACTTCCTGGCCAAGTTCTCCATCCAGAAGGCCCACGACAACGGCGAGTTCTTCACGCCGTCCTCCCTCGTGCAGATGATCGTCAACGTCATCGAGCCGGACCACGGCACAGTGTTCGAC
>CAZTPK010000030.1:0-10938 GCA_964614765.1 uncultured Gammaproteobacteria bacterium | reverse complement strand
CCGCCGGGATCAGGAACAGCGTCAGCAGCGTTCCGAAACTGAGCCCGCCGACGATCACCCAGCCGATCTGCCGGCGGCTCTCCGCCCCCGCACCCGTGGACAACGCCAGCGGCAGCGAACCGAGCACCATGGCGAAGGTGGTCATGAGGATCGGCCGCAGGCGCAGCCGGGCGGCCTCGCAGACCGCCTCGAGGAGATCCCTGCCCTGATCCTGGAGCTGGTTGGCGAACTCCACGATCAGGATGCCGTTCTTTGTGATGAGACCGACCAGCATCACCAGCCCGATCTGGCTGTAGACGTTCAGCGTGCCGCCGCTCCACTTCAGCGCGAACAGCGCGCCGCACACGGCCAACGGCACGGTCAGCAGGATGACGAACGGGTCGACGAAACTCTCGAACTGTGCCGCCAGCACCAGGTAGATGAACAGCAGCGCCAGGGCGAAGACGAAATACAGCGCCGCGCCGCTCTCCCGGAATTCGCGCGACTGACCGTCGAGCTCCGTGCGCGCCGTCGGCGGCAGCAGCTCCGCGGCCGTTTTCTCCATGAACGCCAGCGCCTCGCCGAGCGAGGTGCCCGGCGAGAGACCCGCGGAGATGATCGCGGCGCGCAGGCGGTTGAAGTGATTGAGCTCCCGCGCGGCCACCGTCTCATCCACCCGCACCAGGTTGTCGAGCTGCACGAGCTGGCCGTCGCGGCCGCGCACGTAGATGCTCGAGAGGTCCGTCGGCGTGGCGCGCTCCTCCGGCGTCATCTGCACCATGACGTCGTACTGTTCGCCCTCGCGCTTGAAGCGGGTGACCTGCCGCCCGCCCAGCAGGCTCTCCAGCGTTCGCCCTATGGTCTCGACCTCGACGCCCATCGCCGAGGCCCGATCGCGATCGACGGTGACGCTGAACTGCGGCTTGTTGAGCTTCAGATCGGAGTCGACATTGGTCAGGCCGGGCCAGGCGCGCGCGCGCTGCACCATCTGGTCCACGACCTCCTGCAAGGTCTTGTAGGAATCGGCCTGCACGACGAACTGCACCGGAGTCGAGCGGAAGCTCTGGCCGAGCGAAGGCGGGTTCACGGCGAACGCCAGCACGCCCGGCAGGCCCTGCAGCTTGGGCATCAGCTCGGCGGCAATCTCCTGCTGTTTGCGTTCGCGCTGCTCCCAGGGCTTCAGGCTGACGAAGGCCATCGCCAGGGTCACCGGATTCGGACGCTCCAGGCCGGGCGCGACGACCATGAAGGAGGTGCGCACCTCGGGGATCTCGCTGATGAAGGCCTCCACCTGGCGCGCGTAGCGATCGGTGTAGGCCATGGTCGCGCCGTCCGGGCTGTTCATCATCGCGATGACGAAGCTGCGATCCTCCAGCGGCGAGAGCTCGCGCTTGATCGTGGCGCCGTAGCGGTAGATGCCCAGCCCGATCACGGCGAACACCGCCGCCACGCCGGCCCAGCGCAGCAGCACCGGGAGATGCCGGCGCAGGTATGCGGCGGGTGTGGCGACGGCGCGCACCAGCCGCGCGTACAGCGCGGTGACCCCGTCCAGGACCCGTTCGCCGGCGCGGTAAAACCAGCCGTGCGCGGCATGGGCCTTCAGCATCCGCGAGCACATCATCGGGGTCAGCGTCAGCGCCACGAAGCCGGAGACGAGCACCGCGGCCGAGACGGCCAGCGCGAACTCCGTGAACAGACGGCCGGTGTTGCCGGTCATGAAGGCGAGCGGCGTGAATACCGTGGCCAGCGTCAGCGTCATCGCCACCACCGCGAAGGCGATCTCGCGGCTGCCCTCGAAGGCCGCCGCGAGCGGCGCCGTTCCGCGCTCGATGCGCCGATGTATGTTTTCCAGCACCACGATCGCATCGTCGACCACCAGCCCGATGGCCAGCACCAGCGCCAGCAGAGTGAGAACGTTGACCGTGAACCCCATGAAATCGAGGAAGACGAAGGCGCCGACCAGCGACACCGGGATGGTCACCAGCGGGATGAGGGTGGCGCGCACCGAGCGCAGGAACACGAAAGTGACGAGTATGACCAGGCCCAGCGCCTCCGCCAGCGTCTTCAACACCTCGCGGATGGAACGGTCGATGAACAGCGAGGAATCGAACGCGGTGGTGATCGACATGCCCTCGGGCAGGGCCGCGATGATCCTCGGCAGCTCCGCCTTCACGGCATTGGCGACCTCTAGGGTATTGGCCGTACTCTGCTTGACGATGCCCAGGCCGACGGCCGCCCTGCCGTTGACCCGGACCTCGTTGCGCTCGTCCACCGCGCCGAGCTCTGCGTAGCCGATGTCCCGCAGGCGCACCGGGGAGCCGCCCTGCTCGCGGATGATGAGCGCGTTGAACTCCTCGGGCGTCCGCAGATCCGTCTCGCTCAGCACCGTGAACTCGCGCATGCGGCTCTCCAGGCGCCCGGAGGGGATCTCCACGTTGCGCCGGCGCAGCGCATCCTCGACGTCTTGCACCGTGAGCCCGTAAGCCGCGAGCCGCTCCCGATCGACCCACAGCCGCATCGCGTAGCGGCGCTCGCCGCCGATGATGACGCTGGCCACGCCCGGCAGGGTCTGCAGCCGATCCTTGACCTGCCGGTCGGCGAAATCGGTGATCTCGAGCTGATCGTGACGGCTGCTCGAGAAGGCCAGCCAGATGATCGCCTGGGCATCGGCCTCGACCTTGCTGATGACCGGCTCGTCGACGTCATCGGGCAGCCGGCCGCGCACGCGCGAGACACGATCGCGCACGTCGGCGGCAGCCGCGTCGGGATCGCGGCTCAGCTCGAACTCGATGGTGATGCGGCTGACCTCCTCGCGGCTCACCGACTTCATCACCCTCACGCCCTCGATGCCGGCGAGCGAGTTCTCCAGCGGGCGGGTGACCTGGCTCTCGATGACCGCGGCGCTGGCGCCGGTGTAGACGGTGCTGACGGAGACGATGGGGGCGTCGATGTTCGGGTATTCGCGCACCGGCAGGCGGCTGAGCGACATCAGGCCGACCAGCACCAGCACCAGGCTCATCACCGTGGCCAGCACCGGACGGCGTATGCACAGGTCGGAGATCTTCATGACGCCAGGGCGTGAACGGCGCGCGACTACACGCCGGGGGCGGCCGTGACCGGCAGATTGACGATGCGGATGCTGGCGTTGTCGCGCAGCATCGTATGACCGGCCGTGATCACGGTGTCGTCTTCCTTCAGTCCGTCGACGACTTCCACCCGGCCGACCTCGCGCACGCCAAGCCGTACGCGCGTCAGCGCGGCCCGGCCCTCCTGAACGCGGAACACGAACTGCTCGCCGCCGCGCGGGACGATCGCCTCCTCGGGCACCCACACGGCGCGCTCGCGCGTGGCCAGGGTTATCCGCACCTGCGCGAACATGCCGGGGCGCAGGGCCATGTCGCCGTTGGCGATGCGGCCGCGCGCGCGCAGCGTGCTCCCGGCCTCGTCCAAGCGCGGATCGATCGCATATACCTCGCCCGTGAACTGCTTGTCCGGGTAGGCCGCCACGCGCACGGTGAACCGCTGACCCGCGCTCAGGACCGCGCTGTAGCGCTCCGGCACGTTGAAGTCGATCTTGATGGGATCGACGGCCTCGAGATTGACCATGGCGTGGCCGGCCTCGACATAGTCGCCCGGACTCACCTGCCGCAGCCCGATGATGCCGCTGATCGGGGCCACGAGCTTCGTCTTCGCAAGCCGTACGCGCTCCAGGGCGAGCTGCGCCCGCGCCGTCTGCAGCTGCGCCAGCGACTCGTCATACTCCTGCTGACTCATCACCTTGCGTTCCAGCAGGTCGCGGGCGCGCTCATACTTCAGTTCCCACAGGCGCGTGGCCGCCTCCGTGCGCGCGACCTCCGCCTGGAACTCCGCGGCGTCGAGCGTGAACAGGGTCTGTCCCTTCTCGACCGCCTGGCCTTCCTCGAAATCGATCGTCGCCAGCCGCCCGGCCACCTCCGGCCGCAGGGTGACGGATTCCCCTGCCATCAGGTTCCCGATGACGCCGATCTCCTCGCGGGCCGGCTCGATCAGCACCGGGGCGACCTCCACGACGGTGGGCGGGGCCTCCTCGGACTGGCCCTTCGGCGACGCTGGGCCCGCCTGTTGGGCCACCGCGCCCGCAGACCACAGGACGAAGATCAACCACCTTGTCGAACGCGCTCGGGAGAGGGTGCCCACCCTAGTCAAAGACCCCTGCATGCATGAAAAATTCCGAGGCCACTTCTTCCGCAACGAGCCGGCGGCCTATCCCTCCGCCAGGGTCCGCACGTGCGCGACCACCGCGCTCGCCAGGCCGCGCAGGTTGTAGCCGCCCTCCAGCACCGACACCAGGCGCCCGCCGCAATGACGATCCGCAATCGCCATGACCATGCGGGTCAGCCGCACGAAGCCCTGGTCGCTGACGCCGAAGCACCCCAGCAGGTCCTCGGCCCGGCTGTCGAAGCCGGCGGATACCAGCACCACGTCCGGGCGGAAGGCGTCGGCGGCGGGGAGCAGGTGCCGCTCGAAGGCGGTCACGATGTCCGCGTCCGTGGCGCCGCAGGGCAGCGGCACGTTGATATTGTAACCGGCGCCGGCCCCTGCCCCCCGGCGTGCCGGGTCGCCCGTGCCGGGATACGCGTGCCAGTCGTGCGTGGAGAAATACAGCACCTCCGGGTCCTCGTAGAAAAAGCCCTCCGTGCCGTCGCCGTGGTGGTAGTCCCAGTCGACGATCAGCACGCGGCGCAGCCCCCGCTCACGCTGGGCGTGGCGCGCCGCGACCGCGACGTTGTTGAAGAAGCAGAAGCCCTCCTCGCGCCCGGTGTTGCGGGCATGGTGCCCCGGCGGACGCGAACACACGAAGGCGTTGCGCACGGCGCCGGCAGCGACGGCGTCCACGGCCGCCAACGCGCTGCCGACCCCCTTGCGGGCGAGCGCATCGATGGCCTCGCCGTAGCCCGCGCGGATGGCGGCGATGTGGGCATCGGTGTGGACGAGCCGCAGCGCGCGATCGATGTCCGCGCGCGGCGGAATGTCCCTCAGCCGGCCCAGCAGGCCGCTCTCCTCCATCGCGGCGAGTATCGCCTGCACCCGGCGTGGTTGCTCGGGATGGTTCGGTCCGAAAACAGGGGTCAGGAACAGCGGGTCGTACACCCAGCCCGTCACCGCCGCCGGCGCCGCCCACGCGTACGTCCATCCCGGACACGCGCCCAGCGCCGCGCACCGGGCGGCGGTGGTCAGTAACTGTCGACGTTTCACATTTGTCCCATCGGCAAGCGTTTACACTGACACTAAACGATACCGCTGCCGCCTTGTCAAAACTTCGAGCGCCGCCGCGCAGGATCGCCCAATCAGCATGCAGCCCCACATGGACCTCGACCTTTGCCCGACCCCGGCCATCGAAGTGGCCCGCGATCTGGGCCGCGTGGCCAGGCAGGACTGGGACCGCATGGTCGACCCCGACTACCCGTTTCTTCGGCACGACTTCCTGCATGGCATGGAGAAGCACGATTGCCTGCGTCCGCACGGCTGGATGCCCGTGCACCTGCTGGCCCGCGCCGGCGGTCGCCTCGTCGGCGCGCTGCCGCTGTACCTGAAGGAGAATTCGCTGGGCGAGTTCGTCTTCGACTGGTCGTGGGCCGAGGCCTACCAGCGAGCCGGCGGTCGCTACTACCCCAAGCTGGTCAGCGCCATTCCGTTTACGCCGGTCACCGGCCCACGCGTGCTCGTCGCCGAGGAGCGCCAGCGCGCGGACTTGACCCGCCGGCTATTTTCCCGCGCCGAGCAGCTCATGCAGGAATGGGGGTTGTCGTCATTGCACTGCCTGTTCCCGGAGGAGGCCACGGCCGCGGCGCTGAGCGGCAGCGGGACAGCGCTGCAGCGCGTGGGCGTCCAGTATCACTGGCACAACGCGGGCTATCGCGACTTCGCCGACTTTCTCGATGCCCTGGATTCCAAGCGTCGCAAGCAAGTGCGGCGCGAGCGCCGCGACGTCGCCGCCGGCGGGGTCGATATCGAGATCCTGCCCGGGGCGGCGATCGGCGATGAGCATTGGTCCGTCTTCCACCGGTTCTATTGTTCTACCTTCGAACGCAAGTGGGGCGAGCCGCGGTTCACCCTGCCCTTTTTCCGCTCGCTGGGCCGCGGCATGCCGGAGGCGGTCGTGCTGCTGCTGGCGCGCGAGCGTGGAGAGTATGTCGGCGGCGCCTTCGCGCTGCGCGGATCGCGCACGCTGTACGGCCGTCACTGGGGATGCAGCCGTTTCGTCCGCCACCTGCACTTCGAGCTGTGCTACTACGCGACCGTCGAGTACTGCATCCGGCACGGACTCACCCGGCTCGACGCCGGCGCGCAGGGCGAGCACAAGCTGGCGCGCGGGTTCGCCCCGGTGCGCACCTGGTCGGTGCACTGGCTGCGCGATGCGGGGTTCCGTGGTGCGGTGGCCGACTTCCTGCGCCGCGAGCGGATCGCCGTCGATCGTTACATCGGCGAGCTGGAGGCGCACTCGCCGTACCGCAGGGGCGCGGGCGGCAGCGGAGGGCCGGCGTGAAATCCACACCCCTGTTCTGGTTCAGCACGCAGACCTATGCGCAGGACTTTCCGCCGCTGGAGCTCGCTCTGTCGGACCCCGACGGCCTGCTCGCCGCCGGCGGCGATCTGAGCGTCGCCCGCCTGCTGCAGGCATACCGCCGCGGCATCTTTCCGTGGTACAGCGAGGGCCAGCCGATCCTGTGGTGGAGCCCTGACCCGCGCACCGTGCTGCGGCCCGACCGAGTGCACGTCTCGCGCAGCCTGAGGCGGCGGATCGAGCGCGGCGATTTCGAGGTCAGCTACGACCGCGACTTCCAGGGCGTGCTGGCCGGCTGCGCCACCGCGCGCCGCGACGGCGGCGGCACCTGGATCACCCGCGAGATGTCGGCGGCGTACCAGGGGCTGCACCTGAAAGGCCACGCGCACAGCGTCGAGTGCTGGCGCGACGGCGAACTCGCCGGCGGATTGTACGGAGTGGCGATTGGACTGGTCTTCTTCGGCGAGTCCATGTTCTCCCGCCGCACCGATGCCTCCAAGGTCGCGCTCGTTCAGCTTTGCAGCTGGCTGCGGGAGTGGGGCTACGTGCTCATCGACTGCCAGGTGCACACCGATCACCTCGCCAGTCTCGGCGCGGAGCCCATCCCTCGCAAAACGTTCGCGAGCATGCTAGAAAACGCGTGTGCCGTGCCGGCGGACTCGCGTGCCTGGCGCGGCCCCGGGGTAGGCTCATGAACAAACCGACGCGCGCCGCATCGCTGAACTTCTACACCACCCCCCCGCATGCCTGCAGCTACCTGCCGGGACGGCAGGCAGTGACGTTGTTCGCGGACCCGGGCATACCCAAGAACGACGTGGTCTACGGCCTGCTTTCCGCACACGGCTTCCGCCGCAGCGGCGAACACCTCTACCGCCCGCATTGTCAGGGCTGCCGCGCCTGCGTGCCGGTGCGGGTGCCGGTCGCGGAGTTCAGGCCCAACCGCCACCAGCGCCGCGCCCTGAAGGCGAACGGCGATCTCAGCGTGCGCGTGGTGCCCGCGCGCTACAGCGACGAGCACTTCGCGTTGTACCGGCGCTATCTCTCCGGGCGGCACTCCGGCGGCGGCATGGACAACCCCACCCCCCAGCAGTACCTGGAATTTCTCACCGCCAGCTGGTCGACCACGCTCTTCCACGAGATGCGCCTGGAGGATCGCCTGGTTGCCGTTGCCGTGGTCGACGTGATGGCTGACGCCTATTCGGCGGTCTACACCTACTACGACCCGGACTACCCGGCGCGCAGCCTCGGCAAGTTCGCGGTGCTGCACGAGATCCTCGCGGCGCGTGCGGCGGGCATGAAATGGCTGTACATGGGCTACTGGATACGCGACTGCCGCAAGATGAGCTACAAGGTCGCCTATCAGCCCATGGAGTATTTCTGGAGCGGCCGATGGGCCCGGGAGCCGCCGCTGCCTTCCGCGCGCGCCGCCGACACGCTCGCCGTGTGAGGAGGCTGGCGTCATTTCCGCCCCGATCGCGGCGCGCACCGGTTGACCGGATAGCCGATCGCTATCGATAAGGGTTCTTGATAGCCTTTATCCGAATATCTCATTGGACCGACGCGGCCCCGGTTCCTACCCTTGCAGGCCCAGAGCGAACGCTTCGCTCAGAACCCCCAAAACCTCGAGGGATCCGAAACATGCTCGAGCGTCGTGAGGGCCAGCGCGTGCCCGAAGTCGCATTCCGAGTCGGTGAGAACAGCGAGGGGAAGACCGTCACCACCGGGCAGATCTTCAACGGCAGGACCGTAGTCGTCTTCTCGCTGCCGGGCGCGTTTCACGCCGGCCTGCTCCTCCACCCACCTGCCGCGCTGCAACGGGCTCGCGCCGGCGTTTTTCGCCAACGGCGTGGATTCGATCGTCTGCGTTTCCGTCAACGACACCTTCGTCATGAACGCGTGGGTCAGGGATCGGGAGTGCGAGAACGACGTCCCGATCCCGGACGGCAACGGCGAGTTCACCGATGGCATGGGCATGCTGGTCCACAATGCCGACCTCGGCTTCGGCAAGCGCTCCTGGCGCTATTCGATGCCGGTGCAGGACGGCGCCGTGCAGGAGTCGTTCATCGAGCCAAACAAGCCGGGCGACCCGTTCGAGGTCTCCGACGCCGACACCATGCTCGAGTACATCAACCCGACGGGGAGGATGCCGGTGCAGGTCGCGATCTTCAACCGCGAGGGCTGCCATTACTGCGCCAAGGCCAAGGCGCTGCTCGCCGAACTCGGCTACGATTGCGCCGAGGTACCGCTGCCGCAAGCCACCCGCAGCCGCGTCGTCGGCGCGGTGACTGGCGAGAGCACGGTTCCGCGGGTGTTCATCGACGGTGAGCACATCGGCGGGCGGAAGCCCTGCAGGAGTGGGCGAAATCCGCGAAGAAGACGGCCTGAGCAGCGTCCCGCAGTCCCGCGCCGGGAAATGACACGAGGCCCGCGGCGGCGACCGCGTCGCGCGCGCCTCGCATCAACCGGTGCGCTTGCGCAAGACGACAATCAACACGCATGGCCGGTCCATGCAAGCTCGACTCGAGGAGCGCAGTTCTGATGAAAGACTTGAACGTGGATGTCGCGGTCATCGGCGCCGGCACGGCGGGCCTGGCTGCGTATCGCGCCGCCGCCGCGACCGGCCGGCGGGTAGTGATCATCGAAGGCGGTCCGTATGGAACCACCTGCGCCCGCGTCGGCTGCATGCCGAGCAAGCCGCTCATTGCCGCCGCGGAGGCCGCGCATGTCGTCCGGAAGTGGCCGCATTTCGGCCTGCGTCTGCAGGGGTCGGTCAGCGTCGACGGCAAGGCGGTCATGGCGCGGGTCAAGCGCGAGCGCGACCGCTTCGTGGGTTTCGTGCTGGAGGGCGTGGAGGCCATTCCGGCCGCGGCAAGGCTGCGCGGCTATGCGCGCTTCCTCGACGGCCACCACCTCATCGTCGACGATCACACCCGCGTACGCTTCGGCAGCGCCGTGATCGCCACCGGCTCCTCGCCGAGCCTGCCGCCGCCGCTGCGCGCGGCCGGCGATCGCCTGATTGTCAACGACGATGTCTTCGACTGGCACGACCTGCCCCGCTCCGTGGCGGTATTCGGTGCCGGTGTAGTCGGGCTCGAACTCGGCCAGGCGCTGCACCGGCTGGGCGTGAACGTCCTGATGTTCGGACGCAACCAGAGCGTTGGGCCGTTCACGGATCCGGAGGTGCGCGCCTACGCCACGCGCACGTTCCAGTCGGAGTTCTACCTCGACGCCACCGCAGAGGTGCGCGCCGTCGAGCAGGTAGCCGGCGGCGTCAGCATCCGCTACGTGCATCAAGACGGCGCCGAGCGCACGGATACGGTGGACTTCGTGATCGCCGCGACCGGCCGCACACCGAACGTCCACAACCTGGGACTGGAGAACCTCGGCATCGAACTCGACGGCAGCGGCGTGCCGCTGTTCGATCGCGAGACGATGCGCTGCGGCGACAGCGACATCTACATCGCGGGCGACGTCGACAACGACGTCCCGCTGCTGCACGAAGCCGCCGACGAGGGCCGCATCGCCGGGAATAACGCGGCGCGCAACGAAGACCCGCAGCCCGTGCGGCGCCGGGCCGCGATCGGCGTGGTGTTCTCCGACCCGCAACTCGCCGTGGTCGGCGCCGCCTTCGGCCCCCTGAAGCCGGACAGCTTCGTGACCGGCGAGGTCTGTTTCGAGGACCAGGGCCGCAGCCGGGTCATGCTTCGCAACAAGGGCCTGCTGCATCTGTATGTCGAGCGGCGGTCGGGCCGCCTCCTCGGCGCCGAGATGATCGGTCCGGACGCCGAGCACCTCGCGCACCTGCTCGCCTGGGCCATCCAGTGCGAGCTCACCGTGGCGCAGGCACTGCAGATGCCCTTCTACCACCCCGTGGTGGAGGAAGGTCTGCGCACCGCCTTGCGCGACGCGAACGGGAAGCTGATAGCGGCATCGACCGGCGCTCGCGCGGCATGACCAGCGCCTCCCCGCACGCCATGGACGGCGACCCGCGGGGTGGCTCGCCGTGCCCGCGGGCGCCGAGGCGCGGAACTTGGCGCGCTCGCGCGCTTTAGGGCACAATGCGCGCCGTTCCATGTCATTCTCGAGGGGTCGGCGCCGCCTTATGCCGAAGGAAGAGCACATAGAAATGGAAGGCAAGGTCATCGAGACCCTGCCCAACACGATGTTCCGCGTCGAGCTTTCCAACGGCCACATCGTCACCGCCCACATCTCCGGCAAGATGAGAAAGCACTACATCCGCATCCTCACCGGCGATACGGTGACGGTCGAGTTGACGCCCTACGATCTGACCAAGGGCCGCATCACCTTCCGCGGTCGCTGAGGTCCGCGCCGCCGCCCGGACGGCCGCGCGCGGCTCAGCGTTCGCGCAGCAGGCACTGGACGGCCCGCAGCAATCCACCACAACCGCGTTCGAT
>CAZTPK010000029.1:0-10988 GCA_964614765.1 uncultured Gammaproteobacteria bacterium | reverse complement strand
GCGCAAACCGCACCAGCTCTCGGGCGGCCAGCGCCAGCGCGTGGCGCTGGCGCGCGCCCTGGTGAAACAGCCGAAACTCCTGCTGCTCGACGAGCCGCTGGGCGCGCTGGACAAGAAGTTGCGCGAGCAGACGCAGTTCGAGCTCGTGAACCTTCAGGACCGCACCGGCGTCACCTTCGTGGTGGTGACGCACGACCAGGAAGAGGCCATGACCCTTGCCTCGCGTATCGGCGTCATGAACCAGGGACAGATCGTTCAGGTAGGCACGCCGACGGAGATCTACGAGTTCCCGACCACACGGTTCGTGGCGGATTTCATCGGCTCGGTGAACATGTTCGAAGGGCGCATCGTCGATGAGGACAATGATTATGTCCGGATAGGATCCGAGGAGGCGCGCTGCACGATATTCATCAATCATGGCGTGGCCGCTCCGCCGAATGCCACGCTGTGGGTCGCGATACGGCCGGAGAAGGTCAACATATCGCGCGAGCCGCCCGCCGATACCAGCGAGAACTGCACGTCCGGCATCGTCCAGGACATCGCCTACATGGGCGACATTTCGATCTTCAACGTGAAGCTGGATAGCGGCAAGCTGGTGAAGGTCACTCAGCCGAACCTTTTCCGCCATGCCGAGGAAAGCATCACCTGGGACGATCGCGTGTACCTGCACTGGCATCCGGCCAGCGGCGTGGTGCTTCTCCAATGACGCGCATCGCCTACGTGCCGCTGGGGCAACGCCTCGCGCAGATGTTCGAGCCGGTGGCCAGACAGCTCGTTCGCCTCCCGCCGGTGCGCTGGCTGCTCACCCAGATCGGCCGCTTCGGCTTCTCCGGCAAGAGTCTGGTCATCTCTGTCCCCTACATCTGGTTGCTGCTGTTCTTCCTCATACCTTTCGTCATCGTACTGAAGATTTCCTTTGCCGAGCAGGTCGTCGCCCAGCCCCCGTACACAGCGCTCGTGGGGTGGATAGATGATAAATTTCTTACCCTGAAGCTCAATCTCGCCAATTACCTCTTCATCGTACGCGACAACCTTTACTGGAAGGCCTATCTGAACTCGGTGAAGGTGGCGGCGATTTCGACGCTGTTGTGCCTGCTCATCGGCTATCCGATGGCCTACGGCATAGCGCGCACGTCGCCCGCCTGGCGCAACGTGCTGCTGATGCTCGTTATATTGCCCTTCTGGACGTCGTTCCTGCTGCGGGTCTACGCGTGGATCGGCATACTCAAGAACAACGGCGTCATCAACAACATCCTGATGGCGCTGGGCGTCATCGACAGCCCCATCGTCATGATGCAGACGCCTTTCGCCGTCTACGTCGGCATCGTCTATTCCTATTTGCCGTTCATGGTGATGCCGCTGTACGCCACGCTCGAGAAGATGGACCTCACTCTGCTCGAAGCGGCCTACGACCTGGGCTGCCGCCCCTTCAAGGCCTTTCTGAAGATCACTCTGCCGCTTTCGATCCCCGGCATCGTCGCTGGCTGCATGCTGGTGTTCATTCCCGCGGTCGGGGAGTTCGTGATCCCCGAGCTGCTGGGCGGACCGAATTCGCTGATGATCGGCAAGGTGCTGTGGGATGAGTTCTTCGCGAATAGAGCCTGGCCGGTGGCCTCGGCGGTGGCGATCGCGATACTGCTGCTGCTCGTCGTGCCCATCATGATCTTCCAGCACTATCAGGCCAGGGACGCGGTAGGCGCGCGATGAACCAGAAGCGCTCCTGGTTTCTCCCGGCCTGCCTGATAGCGGGTTTCGCTTTTCTGTACATTCCGATCCTTTCGCTCGTCATTTTCTCGTTCAATGCCTCGAAGCTGGTGACGGTCTGGGGCGGCTTCTCGACGAAGTGGTATGCGTCGCTGCTCGTAAACAGGCAGATACTGGACGCTGCATGGCTGAGCGTGCGCATCGCGGCCATGAACGCGACGCTTGCGGTCATACTGGGCACGATGGTGGCCCTGGTGCTGACCCGGCTGGGACCCTTCCGCGGCCGCGCGTTGCTCTCGGGGATGGCGACGGCTCCGCTCGTCATGCCGGAGGTGATCACGGGGCTGTCGATGCTGTTGCTGTTCGTCTCGCTGGAGCAGTGGTTCGGATGGCCGCAAGGACGCGGGGTCACGACCATCGTGATCGCGCATGCCACCTTCTCGCTGGCGTACGTGGCCGTCATCGTCCAGTCGCGACTGACTCAACTGGACGAATCCATCGAGGAAGCGGCGCTCGACCTGGGCGCCAAGCCGGCCAAGGTCTTTTTCGTCATCACGCTGCCCATCATCGCGCCGGCGCTGATATCCGGCTGGTTGCTCGCTTTCACGCTATCGCTCGACGACCTGGTGATCGCGAGTTTCACCTCGGGCCCCGGTTCGACCACGCTGCCGATGGTGATCTTCTCGAAGGTGAGGCTCGGCGTGAGTCCCGAGATCAACGCGCTGGCAACCATCCTGATCGTCGTGGTCGCGGTCGCAGTCGTGATCGCCGGGTATTTCATGAAGCGCCAGGAGTCGCTGCGTCAGCGCGACGTACAGAGGGCGATCGCGGCGAACGAATAGCGTCGGCTCATGCGGACCGCCGGCTTCGGGCGTGGAAGGCGGAGAGAACGGCGCCGCAGGGCGCCGTTCTCTCTCCGGTTGCGGTGACCTGCGGGCGGGCCTTACGGGAAGCTGAAGCTGCGCGAAACGGTGAGCACCAGGTGCGGCTCGATCAGGTCGCGAAAATCGCTGGGCTCGGGGAAGCTGCCGTAGAGCGTCTCGAGATCGTCGCTCAGATCGGTCATGTGGTAGCTGACATCGAACTTGAACCCGCCGATTTCCTTATAGGCACCGACCCGCCACCAGACGTAGTCGAAGCCGTCCAGCGGGGCGCCGTCCGGGAGGAACAGCCCCAGTGCCGGTCGCGACGAGGTGCTGCTCGACTGATCGCCCTCCACGTCCTGCCAGCCGACCGTAGCGCTGAAGCCGACATCGCCCAGGAAGCCCAGCGGCGCGACGATCCCGACATCGCCCTGCACGGCGTGGGCGGTGTCATCCTCGCCGAAGAAGTCCGGCGAGAAGTTGTACTTGACCGCCACGGAGGGAGAGAGAGGCGCCTCGAAGCTCTTGCTGATCAGTACCTGCGCCTCGATGTAATCGGCGTCAGCGGTGACCCCGTCGGCCAGCGGCCCCGGGTCCAGGCCGTCGAATTCCTCGTCCTCGCCGGGGAACGAATAGTAAAGACCCGCCACGTCGAAACCCCACCCGCCCCACGACCAGCGGTAGCCGCCGTAGTAATCGATCTCGATGTCCTCGTCGCTGAACTCGGTATTGGATCCCCATATGCCGAGATAGAAGCCGTTGTAGGTCCAGTCGACGCTGCCCTGTATGGCCGGGCCGTCGGAGTTGGAGATGCCGCGGAACATGTATTCCGTCGTGCCCCAGAGGGTCATGCTGAAGTTGCTGATGTCGAGCGGGCCGCCCGGAGCCGCCGACTCCTCGGCAAAGGCGACAGTGGCGACGGCCAACTGCGCTGCGCCGAGCAGGCCGAGTGTGGATTTGCATAGCTTCATTTTCTTACCTCCTGCGTATAGGGGAGATTGGAACCAGGTTGCGTCCGGTCCTGGGGGAGCGCAGAGTGCAGTGCAGTATAAGAACCGTCGCATTAGATGTACATATTATTCATGGCTTTGGGGATGAAAGTTGTTATTTTGCATCATCGCAGTGCAGCTCGGCTGTGCGCTGCTACATGCGGGTGCGATTTGACGTGCCGGACGGGCGCCGCGGCCTCGCCTTCGTCGGGGCGAAAGGCGGGATGGGCGGGGACTTGTTGGACGGGCTACCGCCGACCCTTTATCGTCGCGAAAGAGCGTGTCTGCGGCGGCGGCCGTCGCCGAGCACGCCGGCGACATTCACGGCACCCCGGGGGGCGCGTGCAGAATCGGCATCACCGCTACCGCTACTACGATCTGGTCATCACCGGATTCGTGACGGTCCTGCTGTGCTCCAACCTGATCGGGCCGGGCAAGGTCTGCCAGCTCGACCTGCCGTTCCGCGTCCCTTTCATCGGGGACCAGCTGGTGTTCGGAGCCGGAAACATCTTCTTTCCGATCGGATTCATCTTCGGCGACATTCTCACGGAGGTATACGGCTACGCGCGGGCGCGGCGGGCGATCTGGGCCGGATTCGGCGCGATGATCTTCGCCACTCTGATGGCCTCCACGATCCTTGCCCTGCCCGCCAAGCCGGACGAACCCTACAACGCCGTGCTCCAGCCGGCGCTGGAGACCGCCTTCGGGAACACCTGGCGGATCGTGATTGCGTCCCTGCTCGCCTACTGGCTGGGGGATTTCGCCAACTCGTACGTGCTGGCGAGGATGAAGGTGTGGAGCCGGGGAAAATGGCTGTGGACCCGCACGATCGGTTCCACGATCGTCGGCCAGGGTGTCGACAGCATCCTGTTCTATCCGATCGCCTTCGGCGGCGTGTGGACCGGTGACAGCATGTGGGCGGCGGTCGCGTTCAACTTTGCCTTCAAGGTAATGATCGAGGTGCTGGCGACGCCGCTGACCTACGCGGTCGTGGGATTCCTGAAGCGCGCGGAAAAGGAGGACTACTTCGACACGCGCACGGACTTCAATCCCTTCACCCTGCGCGACTGAACGCGCGCTCCCCGGCCCCTTTGCCTGCAGGGCCGGCCATGAGATTCGAATGGCGCTCCCTAGGGGAATCGAACCCCTGTTTTCGCCGTGAGAGGGCGACGTCCTGGGCCGCTAGACGAAGGGAGCGGATGCGGGGCCGGGCCCGCAAGGGGTGGTATTATAGTCAACCGCTGCCTTCGCTCAACGGAATTTTCGAGCGGCCGACGCCGCGCACCCTCGCCACATACGCCACCCCGAATGACAGACCATACCCTGACCAGCGGCAACGTCGTCCCTCTGCGGCCGCCGCCCCGGATCATTCCCCGCGCGGAGCACTGCATCTCGCGATCCCAGATTTCGGAGTACGCGCTGAAGGTGCTTTACCGGCTCAAGAATGCCGGCTACCAGGCCTACCTGGTCGGCGGCAGTGTGCGCGACCTCCTGCTGGGGCGCAGGCCCAAGGACTTCGACATCGCCACCAACGCTCATCCCGAGCAGGTCCGCGAGCTGTTCAGGAATTGCCGCCTGATCGGCCGCCGCTTCCGTCTGGCGCACGTGCATTTCGGACCGGAGATCATCGAGGTCGCCACCTTCCGCAGCAGCGATGAGGCCCAGGCCGAGGCCGAGGGCGACCGGGTGATGGAGGATGGCCGGATCCTCCGCGACAACGTCTATGGAAGCAGCGTGGAGGAGGATGTCTGGAGGCGCGATTTCACCGCCAACGCCCTGTATTACAACATCGAGGATTTCTCCATCGTCGACTACGTGGGCGGCGTGGCCGACATACAGGCTCGCCAACTGCGTCTGATCGGCGACCCCTACGCACGCTACCGCGAGGACCCCGTGCGACTGCTCAGAGCCATCCGGTTCGCGCAGAAGCTGGGCCTCGCCATTCACCCGGACACCGAACGCCCCATCACCGAGCTCGGCCATCTCCTGGAGCAGATCCCTTCCGCCCGCCTGTTCGAGGAGGTGCTGAAGCTGTTTCTCGGCGCCCATGCCCTGCCGACCTACGAGGCGCTGCGGCACTATCGGCTGTTCGGGCACCTGTTCCCCGACGTCGAAACGGCGCTTGCCGAAGGCGGCGACGGCACCGCGAGCCGCTTGGTCGCGCTGGCCCTGGCGAATACCGACCGCCGCATCGCGGAGGACAAGCCTGTGACCCCCGCGTTCCTGTTCGCGGCCCTGCTCTGGCCGCCGTTGGTGCAGCGGGAGCAGTACCACCGCGGTCACGGACACCCGCCTCTGATGGCCATGCAGCTGGCGCAGGAGGACGTCGTTTCGCGGCAGGCGGCGCGCGTGGCCATTCCCCGGCGCTTCACGCAGGTGACGCGTGAGATCTGGTCCCTACAATGGCGCCTCGAGCAGCGGGCGCCGAAGTCCGCGCTGCGCATGCTCGGCCATCCGCGCTTCCGCGCAGCGTACGATTTCCTCCTGCTGCGCGCCGAGGCCGGCGAAGCCCTGTCGGACAGCTGCCAGTGGTGGACGCGATTCCAGGCGGAGAACGAGCATGCCCGCAGCCAAATGCTGAGCGAGCTGCCGTCGCAGCCGCGTCGCCGCAAGCGGCGTCCCGGCCGGCGCAAGCGCGCCGGAGCCGCTCATACGCCATGAGCGGCGTGGTCCGGGCTTACATCGGTCTTGGCAGCAATCTGGAGGATCCGCGCCGGCAGGTTCGCACGGCGATGGCGGAGCTGGATGCCCTGCCCTACACGCGCCTCGTCGCTCGATCCTCGCTCTACAGGTCGGACCCCATGGGTCCACCCGATCAGCCCGACTACATCAATGCCGTGGCGGCCGTGGACACGTTGCTGACGCCACCTGCCCTGCTCGATGCGCTGATGGGAGTGGAGCGCGCGCACGGCCGCGTCCGGAACGCCACGCGTTGGGGCCCGAGGACACTGGACCTCGATCTGCTGGTGTACGGCGAAGGGGTCATTTCCGAGGGAAGGCTGACGGTGCCGCATCCGGGCATCGCGGAGCGCGCATTCGTGCTCCTTCCTCTGCTGGAGATCGCTCCCGATCTCGGGATACCCGGACGCGGCCGCGTAGCCGCTCTCGCGGCGGTCCTTGCCGATGACGGCATCGAGCGCCTGAACGGCGATGAGTGAGAAGCGACCCGCTTACATCGTCGTGGAGGGGCCCATCGGGGTCGGCAAGACGACGCTGGCGAAACGTCTCGCCCGCAGCCTGGACTCGGCGTTGTTCCTGGAGGCGCCCGAGGAGAACCCGTTCCTGCAGCAGTTCTACAGCGATCCGGTGCGAACGGCGCTGCCCACGCAGCTATCCTTCCTGTTCCAGCGCGCGAAGCAGGCACAGGCGCTGCGCCAGGGCGACATGTTCCGGCCCACGCGGGTCGCCGACTTCATGATGGAAAAGGACCGGCTCTTCGCGCGCCTCAACCTCACCAGCGAGGAGCTAAACCTGTACAATCTGGTCTACCAGCAGCTCGCCATCGAACCGCCGGCGCCCGATCTGGTGATCTATCTGCAGGCCCCGGTCGAGGTGTTGAAGGAACGCATCGCACGCCGCCGGCACGACTATGAGAAGAACATTTCCTCTGCCTACCTGACGCGTCTCGTGGATGCCTACGTGGAGTTTTTCTATCACTACGCGCAATCGCCGCTGTTGATAGTCAACACCGCGGACGTCAACCTCGCGGACGGCCTGCGCGAGTACGAGGCCTTGCTGGCGATGATTCGACACGGTCCGGTGGGCAAGCAGTTCGTCAATCTGCACGCCGGTGCCTACCCGCCTCCCGAGCCCCTCGCTGCGATCGGCGGTCAGTCACCGCGGCGCGCTTCCCAGGAGGAGCAGGCATGAGCCAGCAGCCGCCGGTCCGCAACAAGATCTCCATAACGCACCTGCGCGACATGAAGGCCAGCGGCGAGCGGATTGCCTGCCTCACCGCCTACGACGCCACCTTCGGCCGCGTGCTCGACGAGGCGGGCGTGGAGGTCATCCTCGTCGGTGACTCGCTCGGCATGGTCATGCAGGGCCATGACAGCACCCTGCCGGTGACGGTCAACGACATGATCTACCACTCCGCCAACGTGCGACGGGGGGTGGATCGCGCGATGCTCATGACGGACATGCCCTACATGAGTTACGCGCAGCCGGACCAGGCGCTGTCGACGGCGGCGCGCATCATGAGCGAAGGGCGCGCGCAGATGGTGAAGCTGGAAGGCGGCGGCTGGGTGGCAGGAACGGTGCGACTGCTGACCGAGCGCGGCATCCCGGTGTGCGGACATCTCGGCCTGCAACCGCAGTCCATACACCGGCTGGGCGGCTATCGCGTGCAGGGCCGCGATGCGGAATCGGCGCGGCAGATCCGCGAGGACGCCCGCGTGCTGGCGGATGCCGGGGCAGTCATGCTGCTCTTGGAATGCGTGCCGCGCTCGCTCGCCGCGGAGATCACCCGCGCGCTCCCGATCCCGGTCATCGGCATCGGCGCGGGTGGCGATTGCGACGGTCAGATACTCGTGCTCCACGACATGCTCGGCATCGGGTTCTCGCACCGCTTCACGCGCGATTTCATGCAAGGCAGCCGCAGCATTGCAGAGGCGATCGAGCGCTACGTAAAGGCGGTGAAAGCCGGGGATTTTCCCGCCCACGAGCACGGTTTCGATTGACGGGAAACGCCCCGCCGCGATCACTGCCGCTCATGAGGCCTGTCGATGACATCGATGAGTTGCACTCCATCCTTGCCGCATGGCGACGCGCCGGTGACACGATCGCCCTGGTGCCGACGATGGGCAATCTGCACGCCGGCCACCTTGCGCTGGTAAGGCAGGCCGGCGCCATTGCCTCGCGCACCGTCGTGAGCATTTTCGTCAATCCGATGCAGTTCGTGACGGGCGAGGACCTCGATCGTTATCCGCGCACTCCGGAGGCGGATCGGCGCATACTGGCGGACGCGGGCGTGGACGTCGCTTTCATGCCGTCGGTCGCCCAGATGTATCCGCACGGGTATGCCGACACGACCCGTGTGCACGTGCCGGTCCTCGAGAGCATCTACTGCGGCGAATTCCGGCCCGGTCATTTCACCGGCGTGGCAACGGTCGTGGCCAAGCTGTTCAACCTGGTACAGCCCGACTATGCCGTGTTCGGCGACAAGGACTTTCAGCAGCTGCTGCTCGTCAGGCGGATGGCGGCGGACCTGCGGTTCCCCATCGAGATCGTCGGCGTGCCGACCGTACGCGACGCCGACGGATTGGCCCTGTCCTCCCGCAACTGCTACCTCTCCGCAGAGGAGCGCAAACGCGCACCGAGGCTATACGAGATCCTGAAAGGGTTGGCCGCGAGGCTCGAGACGGGGAGAACGGAATATCCTGCGTTGCAGGCCGAGGCCGTTTCCGAGCTGTCGGCCGCAGGCTTCAAACCGCAGTATGTCGCGATCTGCCGTGCCGAGGATCTGCAGCCGCCGAGGAGCGCCGATCGTGAGCTGGTGATCCTGGCGGCGGCGTGGCTGGGCAACACGCGCCTCATTGATCACGTCGAGGTCAGGCTCGGGTAAGCGTGCGTGCGGCGCCTGTGGCGCTATCTTCCGCTGCCCTTCTTGTCGATGTCCTGCTTCTGATTCAGCACCGTGGCGAGCTCCTCGAGCAGGTAGAGGTCGTGCAGCTGCGTGCGTACCTTCGCCTCGCGCGCCTTGCGCTTGATGCGCTCGCTTTGCGAAGTACGGGAGCGTCCGCGCTTGTTCGCGGCGGCGGCCTGCTGCTCCTGCTCGGAGATCCAGTCGGAGAGTTCCTTTTCGAGCTGACTGCGTAGCTGCTCCTGCTGTTCGTAGGTCTGCTCCATCATGCGCTCGTTGGCGGCGCGTGCCTGCTCCAGGCGCTCCTCGATACGCACCGCGTCGCGCAGGCGCTCCGCCGCTGCCGCCGCCTCTGCCTTGACGGTCTGGATGTCCATCTTGATCTGATCGACCGCGACGTTCGTCGTGTCGAGATCGCGCTGCCGGCTCTGCAAATCATTGAGGTGCTGCTGCACGGTGCGCTGCAGATTCTCGGCCTCCTCGCGGGCCCGGCGGGCCTCCTCCATCTCGGCCCGGAGCTTGCGGCGCTCCTCCTCGAGTTTGCTGAGTTCCTCCTGCAGACGGTTCTGCTCGATGATGCGCGCCTGTTCGTGGGCGTTGCGATACTCGGCGATAATCTCCTCGGCCTCCTGCGCGGCGGCGCGGCGTGCCGCTTCCGCGGCAGCCTTCTCGCGCTGAACCAGCTCGAGCATCGCAGTGTTGCGCAGGAACTCCGTCTCAATCTTCTTGCGCTCCTCCGCGAGGCGTGCCTCGGCCTCCTCGCGCAGCCTGCGCTCCTGCTCCTGTTGCTGGATCAATTGAGCCTGGGCCGCCTCGAGGCGTTGCCGCGCCTCTTCCTCGAGCCTCCGCCTTTCCTCCGCGAGGCGTGCCTCGACCTCCTCGAGCAGGTGACGCTCATGATCCTGCTTGCGCGAGAGCTCGGCATGTGCGGCCTCGAGCTGCCTGCGTGCCTCGGCCTCGATGCGCTCCTTTTCCTTGATCAGCTTCGCCTCGGACTCCGCGCGCAGGCGTCGTTCCTGTTCGTGCTGCTGCAACAGTTTCGCCTGGACGAGCTCGAGCTGCGCGCGTGCCGCGCCCTCGAGCCTCTGGCGGTCCGCGGCCAGCGTCGCCTCGGCCTCCGCTTTCATCGCCTGGATGCGCTCGAGTTCCTCCGCATTTCGGCGGTACAGTTCCTCGAGCCGCTTCTTCTCCGCCTGCAGTCGCGCGTCGGCCTCGGCCTTGATGCGTTGCAGCTGCTCTTCCTGCTCCTGTCGTTGGCGCGCGGCCTCGAGTTCCGCCGCACGCTTCTGCTCCTCGATCTCGTGCTTTAGCCGGCGCGCCTCCTCGAGAAAATCGGTGGCCTTGCGGGCTTCGGAGTCGAGTTTCTCCCGTTCACGGCGCAGCCGCTCCTCTATCTCCTTCTCCGCGGCGCGGCGCGCGGCCTCCGCCTCGGCACTCAATCGCTGGCGCTCCGCCTGAAGGCGCTCCTCGATGGCCTTCTCGGCCTGGCGCACCAGCTGCTGGCGTTCTGCCTGCAGGCGCTCCTGCAGCTCCCGCTCCGCCGCCTTTTTTGCGGCCTCCGCCTCAGCCTGCAGACGCTTGGCCTCTTCCAGCGCGAGTGCCGCCCGCGCCAATTCGGCCTTGAGCACTGACGCGCGCACCTCGGCCTCGGTCGGATCGGCAACCGGATTCGGCAACACCGAGATGGGCACGGCCGGTGCGGGTTCGGCCTCCACGACTTCAGGATCGGCCGCCGTTCTCTGCTTCGGCTTGGCCGCGCCGCCCTTGCCGCTCGCCTTGCCGGCGGCCGGCGCGGGCGCGGGCGCGATGTACCGGAAATAGCCGCCCTCGAGATAGCTCGCCTTGAAACCG
>CAZTPK010000028.1:0-11115 GCA_964614765.1 uncultured Gammaproteobacteria bacterium | reverse complement strand
GAACAGCAGCATGGCGGGAAACCGCATCCGCTCCGCGTATCCGCCGCCCACCAGCGCCGGGGTGATGATCGCGAAGGTCATCTGGAACATCAGGAAGACGGACTCGGGGAGCGACGGCGCGGCGGGCGCGGTCGATGCCGGCGTGACACCAGTCAGGAAGATCTTGCCGCTGCCGAGGTAGGCATTGTGCCGGCCCCCGTCGCCGAACGCCCACCCGTACGCGAAGACCACCCAGATGAGGCTTGCCACGCAGGTGATTGCGTAACATTGCATCAACACCGACAGCACGTTCTTGCTGCGCACCAGACCACCGTAGAACAGCGCCAGGCCAGGCAGCGTCATGAACAGCACCAAGCCGGTGGCGACCAGCAGCCAGGCCGTGTTGCCGCTGTCGACCGTGCCCGCCTGCGCCACGGCAGCAATCGGAAAAACCGACGCCGGCAGCGTTGCGATCAAGGCCGCGCCGCGGACGAGCTTGCCCATATGCCCCCCCAATTACCCTGCTTCCTGACTGTTGTTATTTCCGGCCGAGCCGGACCTACAACGCCTCGTTGCCGGTCTCGCCGGTACGGATGCGGATGACCTGCTCGAGGTCCACGACGAAGATCTTTCCGTCTCCTATCGATCCGGTGTTGGCCGCGCTGCGGATGACCTCCAGCACGTCCTCGAGGCGATCGTCGGCGACGGCAATCTCGAGTTTGACCTTGGGGAGAAAGTCCACGACGTACTCGGCGCCACGGTAGAGCTCCGTGTGGCCGCGCTGGCGCCCGAAGCCCTTCACCTCCGTCGCAGTCATGCCCTGCACCCCCAGCTCCGAGAGGGCCTCGCGCACGTCATCGAGCTTGAAGGGCTTGATTATCGCCGTGACCAGTTTCATCTCCAATCCTCCGCCACCCGCGCATACACGCGTTTCTTGTTTCCCGGACGACAGCAAGGCCGGCATTGGCCCCTGGCCGTTATTGTGCACGAACCGCGCGGTTCAGGCCACGCGTTCAGGTTCTGGGCTGGGTCCGGGCGCGGTATCGGGCCTCCTCCCAGCGCACGCGGGCCCACTTGTAGGCGTCCAGGATGGAGACGGCGTACACGAACAGGCCGCCGGCATGGCGGCCGATGACAGAGACCTCCTGGGGGTTCGTCAGGTGATATGTCACCCATCCGCCGAGTATCATGAAGAACACGAATACCAGACCCCGCTGCGGCTGTCCGTTCAGAACCTGACCGACGCCCGGCAGCAGCAGCGCAACCAGGGTGATCAGCAGGGGGTGCCTAGGGGACTCGGTAGCGGCCATCGAATCGCGTGAGTCTCGCGTGGGTCGGGTGCCGCCGACGAATCTGGGCGCCGTACGGCGCCCAGATCGTCGCTGATCGCGAGAGCAGCATCAAGTATCCGGCGGACCTCGTGCGACTGCGCGCGGCCGAGCTCGAAATTGACGCTGCGGAATACGGCGTAATGGGCCCGCTGTCCCTGCGCGAGCTGATATACCAGGCGCACGCCGCGCGGCGTGATCAGCAACTCCTTGGCGCGGGAGTCATGGAATATGCCCAGATGCCTCCCTACCACAGAGAGCGGCGGCATCTCGCCGACATTGTCGGTACGCACCAGCGCGTGCGCGGGCCACCCCGCCGGCGGATCGACGGTCACCGGCAATGACCAGATCGGGGAATAGAACTCGACGTTCTCGGGCCGCGCCAAGAGATCGAGAACGCCCCGATGTGGGATGTCGATACGCATCGTCGCGCGCAGCCACAGTTGCGGCAGCTTGCGGTAGGCGACGTGGTCGGCGATCGCCTCCAGCGTGACGCGGCAGCCGCCGTAGTAGCCCTCCAGACGCGGAAAATCGATCTCGTCCTGATACAACCGCGCCCCATCCAGGAGCCAAAGGCATTCGTCCCACAGCTTGCCGCGCTCACTGCCGATCCGCCGTCGATGCCGGCGCTGCGCGTTCCAGTACAGCACCGCGATGAGCACCGCGGCGACCGACAGCAGGAACGATTGCAGCTCGATATCCATGCCCTATCCCGCGCGTGCTTCGGCGTTCGACCCGATGCGCACCGGCGTCAACGCACGACGGTCACCGGACAAGCGGCTTCCCGGACCACCTGCTCGGCGATGGAACCGAGCAGCACGCGCGTGAGGCCAGTACGGCCCCGCGAGCCGACGACGATGTGGTCACACCCGTGGTCGACAGCGTACTTGACGATGTTGCCGGCGATGTCGCGACCGTGAAGAACGACGTACTGCACGTCACTCAGGCCGGCCTGCTTCGCCTTCGCCGAGGCGGTCTCCAGCGGTTGATGTACCTGCCTATCGGCGGCAGTCGCGATCTCCGAGTCCCAGGCCCTCGGCTCTGAGGCCATCTCGGCCTCCGAGACTGTGTTCACTGTGGCGAAAACCACGCCGCAACCATATGTCTTCGCCGCGTCGATCGCGTATTCGACGGCCTTGTCGGCCGAATGCGACCCGTCGGTGGCGCAGAGCACCCGCTTCGATTTGCTGATCATATCTGTTCCCCCGAATTCGTTTCGTCAAAGGCCTTTTGGCCGTGGCCAGGGCATCGTGAACTGATCGCCGCGACGTACGAACTTGTACCGATGCCAGGCGAACCAGAACGAGGCGATGATGAAGAACACCAGGATCGATATCAGGTAGTCCGCGTAGCCGAGGAAGGTCGCGAAGTACACGGCGATGCACAGTATGAAGAGTACGACGGCCGGCAGCGGATGGAACGGATGAATGTATCCACGCTTGATCGTACCGAGCGGCCACTGCTTGCGGAACCGCACCACGTTGAACGACATGAAGGTATACCCGAGCAGGCCCGCCAGGATGGAGAACGTGATCACGCCGTCGAGCGGCAGCTTGTAGGCGGCGACCAGGGCGATCGGGATGAGGAATACGATCGCCCGGAAGGGCGTGCGGTAGCGCGGATGCACGGCTCCGAACCATTGGGGCATGTAGCGATCGCGGCCCATCGAGAACCAGGCGCGCGAGGCATCGTTGATGCAGCCGTTGGCCGAGGCCAGCGTCGAGAACAGCGTCCCGATGAACAGGAACACCTGCAGCGGCGTGTTGCCGTAGATCGTCGCGGCGTCATAGAGCGGCGTGTATGCCTGGCCGAGATACTCCCACGGCATCAGTCCGGCGGCTACATACCATGTCAACGATGCAGCGATGATGAGGGTGACCATGCCGGTGATCGTCCCGAGAGGGATGGAGCGGCCGGCGGAACGGCACTCCTCGGCCGCCTGGCAGGTGCCCTCGATGCCGAGGTAATACCACATGCCGAATTGCAGCGCCGCGATGACACCGATCCAACCGTAGGGCAGGCCGGTCAGGAACTCCTTGTGCGCCACGGCCACACCCGGCACCCACGGCGAAGTGGTAACGAAGAGCACTACGATCGCCACGAACGCGATGGCCGTGATGATGAAGTTGAAGGTCAGGGTCATGAAGACGCCCCGGTAGTTCAGCCAGGCCAGGAACGCGATGACCAGAAACACGAATGGGCGTGAATCGAGATTCTCGTGGCCAAGCTGCCCGGCGACGGTCTTCATCAGGTCACCGGCCACGAACGCATTGCCAGCCTCCAGCATCGTGTAGGCCATCACCAGGTAAAGAGCCACGTTGAAGGCCATCAAGGGCCCGATGATGTGCTTGGCCTGCGCGTACTGGCCGCCGGCAGCGGCGACGGTCGAGGTCACTTCCGAGTCGATCATCGCCACACAGGTGTAGAGCAGGCCGATGACCCAGCAGGCGATGAGCGAGGCCAAGGCGCCGCCCTTGCCGACCGAGAAGTTCCACCCCATGTACTCGCCGACGAGCACGATGCCCACCCCCAGCCCCCAGATGTGCGCGGGGCCGAGCACCTTGAGCAGATTGATGCGCTCGCCGCCCTTGGCGGCCGCGCCTGCGGTAGTCGTAGTCATGTCCTCTCTCCCGTCGCGCTTGACTGTTCGAGCAGCTCATCGGCTCCCTCCCGCGAGCTGAGCAGTAGCGCCTCGTCGTACTCCGCGCCGACACGCACCATGTCGGCGATCATCCACAGCACGAGCACCCCGGATATCCCCCAGGCTGCATATTCCGCGATGTTCCAAATGTCCATTGCAGTTCTCCCAGATGGCTTTCTGTCGAATGTCCGCGCGCCTCAGCCGTGGTCCTTGTCGCCGAACCGCTCGGCGATCACTTCCCGGTACTCCTTTGCGGAGACCGAAAGCATGAACCAGAAATAGAAGACGATCAGCGCGGCCACGAACAGCAGCTTGACGATATCGATGGTGTAATCGAATTTGTTGTCGATGATTTCCTTCGCGGCGGCCGGGTCCTTGCCGAGCTTCTCCCACGCCGCCTGCATGGTGGGGTTCTGCCCCAGCTGCTCCCATGTGACCTCGGGTGCCGCCTCTTCGGTTGCTGCCGCCTCCTCCTCCGCGACTGGCTCGTGGGCCGCGCGCCATTCCGCGATCCACCCCGGCGCCATGAGCGCAAAAAACACCAGAACGAGCATCAACAGGGAGTCGATGATCATTCCCGGGACGCCTTGTCTTGGTGGTTGATAGGGTTGTCTTGCCATGGATTTCCACCTCCTCCAATAGGCTAAATTGCCGCCGTTACCGGCTTTGCGTCTTGATGCTTCGAACGAGGGCTGGTGCGCCGAATTACTTCCTGCTCTGCTCGTCGAGATGCCGTATGTCGATCCCGTATATCCAGTCCTTGTCGTGACCGTAGTGTGTGATCATCGCAATCAGCGACGCAGTGTTGTATCCGACGATGAGGACGGCGGCGATCACCAGGGCAAAGGCAATCCCCCTGTCCTCCACGAGATGTCGCACGGAGAAGTACACCAGTCCGACGGCGAGCCACAGTGCGATGATGAAGCCGATCGCCCACATGCGATCGCCCGCATACATTTTGTTGATGCGCTGCTGCAATGAATCTGACATGACGATTCCTCCACCACGGGCATGCGCGTGTGCCCGCCCAAGTCTTGTGTGATTGGCGGAGAGACCTCCGCCCGGTTTGGTCCGATCGATATCTCTGCAGGTGACGATTATCCCTTCGTAGCGGTCAAAGCATCATATTGTGCAACTGCGATTGTCAAGCAGCAGTTAACTTTTTTTCTTCACAGGAAACTTGTGCGCTGCGGCAAAGGGCCGCTAGCGCCGCATCTTGGTTTCTTGTCATTCACTTTTTGTTCCTATTGATAAACGTCGGTAGTTGGCACAGAATACTTTCCAGATAGGCGGCTTGCCATCGCGTGCGCAATGCGGCGTCGGCATACGCCTTGGATGCGCGGCGGAAGCGGTGACGCGTGGGGCCCCCGATGCAGGGCGCGACAACAGATCAACATTGAACACCGGACGGGAGAGGAGCGATGACACCGAGTGAGGCGAAGAAATTTCTGAAGGACAACAAGGTCAAGTTCATACTTGCACAGTTCGTCGACATTCACGGATCTGCCAAGACCAAGGCGGTGCCGGCCTCGCACCTCGACGACGTCCTGACCGATGGCGCCGGGTTCGCCGGTTTCGCGATCTGGGGCATGGGTATGGGTCCGCATGGCCCGGACTATCTGGCCAAGGGCGATCTGTCCACGCTGTCGCTCATTCCGTGGATGCCCGGATACGCGCGCCTGGTGTGCGTCGGCCACGTCCATGGCAAGCCTTATCCCTACGACGCCCGTTACATTCTCATGAAGCAGCGTGAACGGCTCCAGGATCGGGGCTGGACGATGTACACCGGCGTGGAACCCGAGTTCATGCTTCTCCGCCGCAACGAGGACGGCAGCGTCTGCCCATTCGACAGTACAGACGCGCTCGAGAAACCCTGCTACGACTACAAGGGCCTCTCGCGCAGCGCTGTCTTCCTCGAACGCCTGTACGATTCCCTCACCGCCGTGGGCATGGATCCCTATCAGATTGACCATGAGGATGCCAATGCGCAGTTCGAGATCAACTACACCTACAGCGAATGCCTGACGAGCGCGGATCAGTACATCTATTTCAAGATGGCGGCCAGCGAGATTGCCAACCAGCTCGGCATGATCTGCACCTTCATGCCCAAACCGTTTGCCGACCGCACCGGTACGGGGACGCACTTCCACATCTCGATCGGTGACAAGAAGACCAAGAACATCTTCCACGACGACAAGGACAAACGCGGGCTGGGTCTATCGCAGACCGCCTACTATTTCCTCGGGGGTCTTCTCCACCATGCGCGCGGACTCACTGCGGTGCTGGCGCCCTCGATCAACTCCTACAAGAGACTCGTGGTCGGGCGCTCGCTCTCGGGGGCGACCTGGGCACCCGCCTACATCTCCTACGGAGACAACAACCGCACCTGCATGGCGCGAATTCCGTATGGGCGCATCGAGCTGCGCCTTGCCGACGGCTCGTCGAACCCGTACCTCGCCACAGCGTTGATCATCGCGGCGGGTCTCGACGGCATCGACCGCAAGCTCGATCCGGGCGAGCCCGTCAACGAGAACCTCTACGATTTCACACCACAGGAGCTGAAGAAGCGCAAGATCAAGGTGCTGCCCCAGAACCTCAACGAGGCGCTCGACGAACTCGAAAACGACAGCGTGCTCTGCAACGCGCTGGGCAGCGACGTGGCGCAGGAGTTCCTCCGGCTCAAACGCATGGAGTGGGTAGAGTACCAGCGGCACGTCTCGCAGTGGGAAATCGATCGCTACCTGGAGTTCTTCTAATGTGCGGAATTATTGGATTACTGGTAAAGAGGCCGGACTTGCGCAGTCAGTTGGGCGATTGGATGGTGCCCATTCTCATCGGCATGACGGAGCGTGGTCCGGATTCGGCCGGTCTGGCGGCATTCACCGACCGCTCCAAGGGCGACAGTCTGAAGTACAGCCTGTATGCCGATGACCCGGATTTCGACTGGAAGAGGCTCGAGACCAGCTTCAAGAAGCACCTGGGCTCGAAGATCAAGCTCGGCGTGCAGGACAACCACGCCCTGCTGGTAACGCACTTGGAGCCCGAGGAGGTGCGGACCTGGCTGCACGAGCACTTCCCGGGCGTGCACGTGCTCTCCGTCGGCAAGGTCATGGAGGTCTACAAGGACATCGGCACGCCCGCGGAGATTGCCGAGAAGTACGACTTCCAGGACTTGGAGGGCTCGCACGTGGTCGCGCACACTCGCATGGCGACCGAGTCGGCAGTGACGCCGGATCGCGCCCATCCGTTCACGGCCGGGAGGGACTTCTGCCTGGTGCATAACGGCACCGTCTCGAATCCGAACAGCATCCGCCGCATGCTGGAACCGCGCGGGATCCACTTCGACACCGACAACGACACCGAGGCGGTCTGCCGCTTCCTCGAGTGGCGCATGCGCGAGGGCGACAGTCTGGAAAAGGCGCTGCAGCACGGTTTCGCCGAACTCGACGGATTCTACACCCTGCTGATGGGCACCAAGGACAAGCTCGCGCTCGTTCGTGACGCCTTTGCCTGCAAGCCGGCCGTCGTCGCGGAGACGGACGACTACGTCGCCATCGCCTCGGAGTTCCACGCGCTCGCGCACCTGCCGAACGTCAACAAGGCTCGGATCTTCGAACCTCAGCCGGAGCAGATCTACGTATGGAACGCATAGACCTCGCGAAGACCTCGCTGCGGGAGCTGAACCAGTTTCTTCACCACGAGGTCAGGAAAAAGAAGATCAAGCACGTCGAGGTCATCAACCCCGATGGCGCCCACAGCATCGCCGCGGGCGTCGATGCGCCGGTGAAGATCGACATTCGCGGCCATACCGGCTACTACTGCGCCGGCATGAACAAGCAGGCGGAGATCACCGTGCACGGCAATGCCGGTCCCGGCGTGGCGGAGAACATGATGTCCGGCCTCGTGCACGTGAAGGGGTTCGCCTCGGTTTCCGCCGGCGCCTCCGGACACGGCGGCACGCTCATCATCGATGGCGACGCCTCGCTGCGCTGTGGGATATCCATGAAGGGGATAGACATCGTCGTCGGCGGCAACGTCGGCAACTTCTCCGCGTTCATGGCGCAGGCCGGCACCTTGGTGGTCTGCGGCGACGCCGGCGACCATCTGGGCGACTCCTTGTACGAGGCCGTCATTTACGTGCGCGGCAAGGTGAAGTCCTTCGGTGCCGACGCCCGCGAGGAACCGATGACCAAGGCCGACGAGAAAAAGCTCGCCGAGCTCCTGGACAAGGCCGGCCTGAAGTACAAGCCGAAGGAGTTCAAGCGAATCGCCTCGGCCAAGTCGCTCTACAACTGGAACGCCGACGCGAACCAGGAATACTGATCCCGCAGAGGACACAAAACGTGAGCCATCGACGCATACAAAAGGAAGAGAGCCACACCTTCGATAGGACGGTCATCGATTACATACAGCGTGCCGCTGCGACCGGCCTTTACGAGATTCGCGGACTGGGCGCCAAGCGCAAGGTGCCACATTTCGACGACCTGGTGTTTCTCGCCGGATCGATTACCCGCTACCCGCTGGAGGGGTACCGCGAGAAGTGCACGACCAAGACCGTGCTCGGCACCCGCTACGCGAAAAAACCAATCGAGCTCGATATTCCGATCACCATCGCCGGTATGAGCTTCGGTTCGCTGTCCGCCAACGTGAAGGAGGCCCTTGGCCGTGCCGCGACGGAATGCGGAACGTCCACCACCACGGGCGACGGCGGTATGACGCCGGAGGAACGGCAGTCGTCGAAGACGCTCGTGTACCAGTGCCTGCCTTCACGCTACGGCTTCAATCCCGACGACGTCCGCAAGGCCAACGCCATCGAGGTCGTCGTCGGCCAGGGCGCCAAGCCGGGCGGCGGCGGCATGCTGCTCGGCCAGAAGGTCAACAAGCGCGTCGCCGGGATGCGCACGCTGCCCGAGGGCGTGGATCAGCGGTCCGCCTGCCGGCATCCGGACTGGACCGGGCCGGACGACCTCACGATCAAGATCAAGGAACTGCGCGAGATCACCGACTGGGAGGTCCCCATCTACGTCAAGGTCGGCGCCACGCGTACGTTTCACGACGTGAAGCTCTGCGTGCACGCGGGCGCGGACGTCGTCGTCGTCGACGGAATGCAGGGCGGCACCGCCGCCACCCAGACCGTGTTCATCGAGCACATAGGCATCCCCACGCTGGCCGCGGTCCGGCAAGCGGTCGATGCGCTGGAGGACATGAACATGAAAGGCAAGGTCCAGCTCATCGTTTCCGGCGGCATACGCACCGGCGCCGATGCGGCCAAGGCGCTGGCGATGGGCGCGGATGCGGTCTCCATCGGCCAGGGCATCCTCTTTGCGCTGGGGTGCAACAACGAAACCTATCTGCAGCGCGGCGAGCATCATTCGGCTATTGCCGATTACGAGGCGCTGGGCACTGCCCCTGGATACTGCCACCACTGCCACACCGGGCTTTGCCCGGTCGGAATCACCACCCAGGACGAGATGCTCGAGCAGCGTCTCACCCCCGAGGTCGGCGCCAAGCACGTGAAGAACTATCTGAAGACCATGAACATGGAGCTGACCACGATCGCGCGCGCGTGCGGTAAGTCGGACGTTCACCACCTCGAGCGCGAGGATCTGGTCGCGCTGACCGTTGAGGCCGCCGCCATGGCGCGCATCCCGCTGGCCGGCACGCGCTGGATTCCCGGGCACAGCGGCTGACGAAACATCAATTCGGCGGAGACCTGGCGGAAATGCGCAGGGAAAGGCGTACGGGTAAACCGAGGGAAAGGGACGTCGCAAAGGTGGACGAGCGGTCGCTGGACGCGTTTCTCGGCCGCGCGATACACGAACTGCGGCGCCACGATCATCTGACCATTGCCGAGGTCGCGCAGCAGGCCGGCATCAGCCGCGGCATGCTATCCAAGATCGAGAACGGGCAGGTCTCCTGCAGCCTCGATACGCTCAACAAGATTGCCGGCGCGCTGGGCGTTTCCCTCTCGCACCTGTTCCGGTACTACAACGTGCCCGCGGGCAACGCCCAGCTCGTCAGGAGTGGGACCGGCATGGAGGTCGTGCGCCGCGGCACCAAGCGCGGCCACACCTATCACCTGCTCGCCTACGATCAGGGCCCGCAAAAGCTCTTCGAACCCTTCCTCGTGACCATGGACGACGCGAGCGAGGTCTATCCCGCCTTCGAACACCCCGGTACGGAGTTCATCTACGTGCTTAAGGGCAAGATCCAATACCGCCATGGCTCCGAGCTGTACCTGCTGAATCCCGGCGATTCCCTCAGTTTCAGGGGTGAGATTCCGCACGGCCCCGAGAAGCTCATCAAGACGCCGATCATGCTGCTGTCGATCATCGTGTACGGCGAACAGCCGGCCTGAGTCCAGCGTCGCACCCAGGCCGTTCCCGGGATTGCGCCGGAAAAAGAACGGGCGCCCTGGGGCGCCCGCAAAGTGGCTGGAGACTTACTTCAGGAGGATTCACATGTGGTAGGCCGGCTCACCGTGCTCGGCGACGTCGAGGCCCTCGCGCTCGACCTCCTCGGGCACACGCAGTCCGACCACCATCTTGACGATGAGCAGCGCAACGGCCGCGACCACGGCGGACCAGATGATCGCCACGACAACGGCGGTGAGCTGCGTCATGAACTGTCCGGAGATGCTGAACTCGCCGGCGGCATTGGCCACGTAGTCGTACCAGCTCTGGCCGCCCAGGGACGGGGCGCCGAAGATGCCTGTGCCCAGCGCGCCGACGATGCCGCCGATGGCGTGCACGCCGAACACGTCCAGAGAGTCATCGTAACGGAGCATGGCCTTGACCTTGGCGACGAAAACGTAGCAGACGGGCGAGACCACCAGGCCGAGGACGATCGCGCCGACCGGGCCGACGAATCCGCATGCCGGAGTGATCGCCACCAGGCCGGCGATGGCGCCCGAGGCGACGCCCAACATGCTGGGTTTGCCGCGGAAGATCCATTCCACGAACATCCAGGAGATGGCCGCCATCGCCGTCGCCACGAAGGTGTTGATGAAGGCCAGCGCCGCGAGACCGGTAGACTCGAGATTGGAGCCGACGTTGAACCCGAACCAGCCGCACCACAGCAGCGAGGCGCCGATCATGGTCATCGTCATGCTGTGCGGCATGAACGCCTCGCGCCCGTAGCCGATACGGCGGCCAAGGATGATCGCGG
>CAZTPK010000027.1:0-11482 GCA_964614765.1 uncultured Gammaproteobacteria bacterium | reverse complement strand
CCGTTCGTCCTGCTGATGGTCGGCGTCAACGGCGCCGGCAAGACCACCACCATCGGCAAGCTCGCGCGCCAGTTCCGCGACCAGGGCTTGAGCGTCGTCCTCGCCGCGGGCGACACCTTCCGCGCCGCGGCCGTCGAACAGCTACGCACCTGGGGCGAGTGCCTCGACGTGCCGGTGATCGCGCAGGCCGCCGGCGCCGACGCCGCCTCCGTCATCTACGACGCCCTCGCCGCGGCGACGGCCCGACGCGCCGACGTCCTGATCGCGGACACCGCCGGCCGCCTGCACACCCGCGAGAATCTGATGGAGGAGCTGAAGAAGATACGGCGCGTGCTCGGCAAGCTCGACCCGGAGGCACCGCACGAGACGATGATCGTTCTGGACGCCACGACCGGCCAGAACGGCTTGGCGCAGGCCGAGCAGTTCCGCAAGGCCGTCGGCGTCAGCGGCATTGCTCTCACCAAAATGGACGGCACCGCCAAGGGCGGGATCGTCTTCGCCATCGCGCAGCGGTTGGGCATCCCACTGCGCTACATCGGGGTAGGCGAGCAGGCCGACGACCTGCGAGTCTTCGACGCGGGCGAGTTCGTGGACGCGCTGCTCGACCGGGGCGCCGGGCAGTGACGCGCCCTTGAGCGATGATCCGTTTCACCGAGGTCAGCAAGTCATACCCCGGCGGTCACGACGCGCTTAGGCGGGTCAGCTTCGAGATCGACAAGGGCGAGTTCGTGTTCATCACCGGGCACTCCGGCGCGGGCAAGAGCACGCTGCTGAGGCTCATCGCCCTCATCGAGCGCCAGTCCGGCGGCGAGATCGTCGTCAACGGCCAGGACCTCAACCGCATACGCCGCGCTCACGTTCCCTACTACCGCCGCCGGATAGGATTCATCTTCCAGGATCACCGCCTGCTCTCCGATCGCAGCGTGTTCGACAACGTAGCCCTGCCGCTGACCATCGCGGGACTGACTCCCCACGAGACCGGCAGGCGCGTGCGCGCCGCGCTCGATCGCGTCGGACTGCTGTCTAAGGAAAAGGACCTGCCGGCGCAGCTATCCGCCGGAGAGCAACAGCGTGTCGGCATCGCGCGTGCCGTGGCGCACAAGCCTGACATATTGATCGCCGACGAACCCACTGGGAATCTGGATGCCGAGCTCTCGCGCGACATCATGGAACTGTTCGACCTGTTCAACCAGGTAGGCGTGACCGTGGTTATCGCGACGCATGATCTCGATCTGCTGCGCAGCTTCGGCCACCGCAGCATCACGCTGCGCGCGGGGCAGGTCGAGACGGTGCAGGAGCTGGTACAGTGACGCGCCCGGCGGCGAAGATCACGCCGAGACAACGCAGCAGCATCGGCGCTGGGGGATTCGGCGCGTGGCTGCGCGCCCACCGCGCCGCGATCGCCGCCACCCTGCAGCAGTCTGCCCGCCAGCCGCTCGCGCACGCCCTCACCATCGCCGTGCTCGCCGTGACGCTGGCCCTGCCGACGGGTCTATACGTGGTCCTCGCCAACGTCGAGCGCCTGACCGCGGCGTGGGATGCGAACCAGACCCGCATGTCGGTGTTCCTGAAGCCTACCGTCGACGATGCGCAGGCCCAGCGGCTGGCGGCCTCCGTCAGCGGCAGCACCGGGATCGCCAACGTGCGCGTGATCACCCGTGCCGAGGCGCTCGACGAGTACCGGGCCTATTCCGGGCTCAGCGAGGCGATCGACGCGATTGGCGGCAATCCGCTGCCGGCGGTGTTGGTCATCGATCCGGCCGACGGGGCCGACCTCCAGGCCATCGTCGCGCGCCTGCGCCACCAGCCGGAGGTCGACACGCTGAAATTCGACATGGAATGGGTGCAGCGGCTCCAGGCCATGACGGCGCTCGGACAACGGGCGGTGCGGGTGATCGCCGGAGTGCTGGCCGTGGCCGTGCTGTTGATCGCCGGCAATTCCATACGAGTGGCGGTGGCGCAGCGGCGGGAGGAGATCGAGGTGTACAAGCTGGTCGGCGCGACCGACGCCTACATCCGCAGGCCGTTTCTCTATACCGGCTGGCTGTATGGCGCGCTGGGGGGTCTCATCGGCTGCGGCGTCGTGGCGGCGATGCTCGCCGGCGTGCGCACCCCGGTCAGGCAGCTGGCGCAGCTCTACCAGAGCGCCTTCGAACTGAACGGTCTCACGTGGCCGGCGATCCTTGCGGTGATGGTCGCGGCGGGGTTTCTTGGTCTACTCGGCGCCTGGTGGACGGCGGCGCATCACATACGGCGAATCGACGTGCGCTGAGGCGGCCGCTCCTGCCTCAGGGGAGGTAGGGCGGCGGCGGCGCCGTTGCCGCGGCTGTCTTCGACGCGCGTTTCTTGGACTGCGCCCCGAGAGCGCCGCCGCCGTTGAGCACCGTGGGGGACTGCACGAGACAGACGTTGTCGGACTTGATGAGATGCAGGCAGGCATTGACGGCGTCGACCTGCTTCAAGCCCACCAGCAGGGACCTGTAGGTCGTCACGTCTTCGACCCGACGCGGCACCACGGCGATCTGACCGCCGCGCAGCGCGGGCTGCAGGCGCTTGCGCATCATTTCGGCGTGCTTGCGCGCCTGGGACTCCTCGTTGAACGCCCCGAACAGCAGACCCCAGCCGGGCAGACGGCGGGCGCGGTTGGTGATACCGGCGCCGAGCGCGCATTCCGAGGCCTTCAATCTGAATGGCGGGGGATCGGCCGCGACGGCGGGAGCCGGCTCCAGCGACGTCAGCATCAGCGGGTTTTCGGACGACTTCAGTCTCGCGAAGCCCTCATTGAGCAGCTTGATCATGGCGGCCGTGCGCTCACTGCCGCTGCCGGCGCCAAGCAGCACCCCGACCAGGCGATGATCGTCGCGTTTTGCGGAGGCCACCAGATTGTAGCCCGACCCGCAGGTGAATCCGGTCTTCAAACCGTCCGCGCCTGGATAGCTGTTGAGGATGCCGTTGATGTTGCCGTAGGTGATCCCTTTGTAGGTGAAGGTGCGGGTATTGAACAGCTCGTAGTGCCGCGGGAAATCGCGCATGAGGCTCATCGCCAGGACCGCCATGTCGCGCGCGGTGGTCTTCTGCTCATCGTGCGGCAGGCCGCTGGCGTTGCGAAACACGGTGCTCGACATGCCGAGGGCGCGGGCGCGGGCGGTCATCACCTGCGCAAAGGCCTCCTCGCTGCCGGCAATCCGTTCGGCGAGCAGCACCGCGGCATCGTTGGCCGACTGCGCGATGACTGCCAGTATCGCCTCGCGCACCGTCATCTTCTCGCCGACATCGAGCCCGATTCTCGAGTCCGGCTGCGCCGCCACGTGCCTGGAGGCGACCAGCGTGTCGCTGAAGCCGAGGCGGCCGGCCTCGATCGCCTCGAACGCGATATAGACCGTCATCATCTTGGTCAGAGACGCCGGATACCACAGGTGGGTGGCGTCGTCCTCGAGCACGACCGTACCGTGATCGACGTCCACGACGATGCTGGCCTGATCGACCTTGGCGTGCGCATGCAAGGCGACGCCCATGAGGATGAGGCTGGCGAACCGGTGTAACGACCGCTGCACGATCTCTGCCCCCTGCAAGATTGGCCCGCTCGCGTCGTTGGCGGGTCCCCTACGCCGGCCGGGGTCCACGCGTCCCGATCGGCCCGGCCCTTCTCCGCGACTCCGATACGGCAAGCACATCGCATGCCGCTGCCTGCCGCGTCGCACGGTCCCTGTGACCACTCGCCGGGCCGCCTGGTTCGCCCCGTCGCGCCCTCTGCCGCAAGCTCCACGACTTGCGCGCCCCGAGGCAGACCCGCGCCGAGGGCGCGCCTTCACCTCTTTCACGGTCCCCGGCCGTCGCCCCGTGGAGACAGCGATTATCCGGCGCAGGGTTTGAGCGAGGTATAGGCCAGCCGCAGGGTGCGATGATTGGCTCGATTGACGCCCTCCGCGAACCGCACCTCCTGCCCGCCCGCGACGGATACCCCCGCGACAGAACGCACCAGCTTCGCGAGCCCCGCCGGAACGGCCTCGCCGTTCTTGGCGTTCCAGACCAGCAGGCAAACGCCGGTCCGGCTCGCGGGCGGGACATAGAACGGATACGGCAGCGCGATCACCCTGGCCGCGGGGAAGCGCGCGCGAAAGTTGCCGGCGATGTGCTCGTCGGCGGCGAAGATCGTCCCCTCGGAGAAGCCCGAGCCGACCGCGATCGCCTCGGCCAGCGCCGGATACGGTTCGAGCAGACGGCAGCGGCCACAGAGCGCCCCGTTGAACGCCGGCTGCAGGACCCACAGCACCGCGGTCAAAGACACGAACCCGATCAGCGCCGATCGCAACCGGGCAATCTGGCGCGTCGTCACGCCGATGCGCTCGGCGCGATACAGGTAGTAGAGCGGGAAGAGGATCAGCACCGGGTACATCCAGCGGATCTTCACGTGCTCGAGCAGTCCAATCAGCGCGCCGAGCGCCAGCACGGCGTAAATCATGATCAGAAAGCGGCCGAGCAGCCAGCCGCAGTCCGGTTCGCGCAAGTCGCCGCCGCCCGGCAATCGACGCAACGCCTGCGGGAACAGCAGCACCGCGGCCACGAGGAAGGAGGCGATGAACGACGCGCTGGATCGCAGGATCGACCACAGCGCCGGCAGGCGGCCCGCGCCGCCGCCGTCGCCACCAGCGGGCCTGTAGGTGACGTAACTGCCGAGCACACCGCTCAGATCGTGTCCCCGGAGCAGCCAGGCGATGGACGGCGCCAGCATCGCAATGCCGATACCGACCGCGAGCGCCATGCGCGGCGCCGAGATGCGGCTGCGCGCGGCGCGATCGGTACCCACCGCAAGCAACAGCGCCGCCATCAGCATGCCGAAGTTGTACTTGGACTGCAGACCCAGACCGAGGGCGGCGCCAAGGATGACATAGTCTCTCCAGGCACCGCGTTCGATGACGCGGAACACTGCCCACAGGGCGGCGGTGGTCGACGCGCCAACCAGGGCGGTGTGGGTAAACCCCTGATGCGCGCCCCAGCCCACGAAATAGATGAGTACCGGTGCGAACGCGGCCAGCACCTGCAGGTCGGGATCGCGCACGATGCGTCGAGCGCACGCGTACATGAAGACGAAGGTCAGATACAGGATGCTGTAGCGGACGAGCTGCGGCGCGAGCGCGCTGCCTCCCGCGATCTTCGTGGCAAGCAGAACGAGCCAGGTGTAGAAGGGCGGCTGGCTGGGGTTGTACCCCCACCGCCAGTCCTGCGCATAGATCATCTGTTCGACGTCATCGACGCCGATGGTCGACGACAGCATCGTGCGCAGCAGGAAAAACCCGACGACGTAAATGGCCAGTCCGAAGTGGAAGCTGCGGGCGGGGTGAGCGAAGAGCCGCCGCTGCGGCGTCGGATTCAGAGGCACGGGGTTTGGCTCGATGTGGGATCCCGAGTGGCCGGCACGGTACGCACGGCCGGGCGCAGTGTACCCGCTTGCAGCCCCGATGCGAAACGCGCGCTCAGGGGGACGGGTCCGCGGAATGCCACGCCGCCGGATCCAGTCCGTAGAACCCCCGCAGTTGCGCGTACAGCGCCGGATGGCGTGCGCGCAGCGCACGGGCCCGATCCATGAACACCTCCGTGGCCACCGCGAAGAATTCCGATTCGTTCTCCGCCCCCTCCGGCGGGATCAGCGTCGCCCGGCCGCGCTCGAGATCGTCGAGCAGTTCGTCGTAGGCGGCCTGCAGCACCTCCGCCCAACGCTCGTCGCCGCCGTCGCCCGATAGCGGCGGCGCACCGTCCCCGGCGCCATCGGCCTGATCGAGCTGGTGCGCGAACTCGTGGTAGACAACGTTGTAGGCATCGTCCCCGGCGTCCAGCCCCTCGCGCACGTCCTGCCAGGACAGCACGACCTTTCCATCTGACCACGACTCGCCCCCGAGCTCCTTGGCCTCGACGGTGTGCACGCCGGCCTCGTCGCTGTGCACGTGCTCGGCCACGAAGGTGTGCGGATAAAGAAGGATCGCGCGCAGGGAGTCGTAGCGGTGCACGCCCAGCCGCGCGACGAGCAGGCATGCCTGCGCCGCGATGATGACTCGCATCGTGTCGTCCACGACCAGGCCGTTGCAGCCGACGAAGCGCTTCTCCGCCAGGAACACCTTCATCGCGTCCAGCGTGGCCGTCCGGACGTCGTCGGGCAACCGGCTGAACACGGGCAGGTGCAGCCGAAGTATCTGCAGCCACTCCGCGGGAAACGCGCCCTCGGCGAGCCTGCGCCGCCGCCGCGCGCGGCGCCACGGACCCGCAAGCACGACGATGATCAGCGCCACGCCGATGGCGAGGATCAAGAAAAGACCGAACATGGCGAAGTGAAGTCCAGAATCCCGTTGGCGGGGGCGCCCGCTGCGGCAGGCTGAACCGATCGCGGCTGCGGCGCGTGGCCCGAATCAGTCAGTCGTCTGCGCCAACCTCTCCCTTGCGCCCGCGTGGCCCTGGGCGGCGGCGCGCCGCAGCCACTGCACGGCCACCTCCGCGTCGCGGGGAACGCCCTCGCCGCGATAGTACATCCCGCTGAGCACGAACTGCGACTCCGCGTCTCCCTGCAACGCGGCCTTGCGATACCACTGCGCCGCCCGCACCGGATCGCGCGGCACCTCCGCGCCGGCGAGGTAGGCGGCCGCCAGGCGGCGTTGCGCGACGCGGTCACCCTGGGTTGCCCGCTGCTGGAGGGTGGCCACGCTGTCCGGCGGCGGAACCGCGGCCTTCTTGTCCGGAACCGCTGCAGCCTCGCCATCACGGGACACCCGAGTGCCATCGATGTCCACCAGCGGACCGCGCGGTGGGCCCTGCCCGGCGATGACGTCCTGCACTGAGGCCGGCGCATGCGACGGCTGGAAATGCATGCCCTTGGGTGCCTTCTCCTCGTCTGCCGGCGCCTTTTCCGGCTCGGCGGAAAGAGAACCGTATCGAACTCGGACGCCGTGGGCAGCCGCCTTGTTGATTGCCGCGATCTCCGCCGGCGTGGCCGGAGGGTCCATGGCCGCGAGGACTGCCTCGGTCTCCGATCGCCGACGCGCGTTGTCCGGATCGCTCGAGCCCCCCTGCGGCGTCGCGTCGCCCGACGGCCCCGCAGCCGGCGCCGCGGTTGGCGCGGGTGCGCCGTCGTCGATGCGCGCAATCGCTTCGGCCGCCTTGGCGTTTCCCTGTGCCGCGGCTCGACGCAACCAGACGAGGCCGGCCTGCTCGTCCTGCGGCGTACCCTCTCCGCGGCGGTACATCGTGCCGACGAGAAACTGGGCATCGGGACGCCCCTGCTTGGCCGCCTTGAGCAGCCAGGAGAAGGCCGTCCTCGCATCCCGCGGCGCGCCACGGCCCTCGCGATACATCAGACCCAGCCGCACCTGCGACTTCGCGTCGCCGGCGGCCGCCAAGGGCTCGAGCTCCGTCCTCGCAGTACCGAAGTCACCGCGTTCGTACGCCTCCACCGCAGACCAGTAGTCGGCGCGCAGCGGCTGGGCGGCGGCGACGGCGAGAACCGTCGCAAGCATCGGGATCGTCTTCGTAATCCGCCTCATCTGAGCAGGCCTCTCCCCATGTCGCTTGGATAACACCACAGTCAATGCCGGTCAAGCGCGTCGACCGCGGTACGGTAGTGCGGCGGCGGCGGGCATCGGACTAGAATGACGCGCGCCTTGGCGAGTCGCCGGCGGGCGGGGCCGAATCCCCAGCGCATGGGCACAGAGACAGGTTGAAGAGTACCGACATGACCGAACCAGACCTCGACGACGATGCGAATCAAGACAATGCCATGCGCAAACTGGCAACGGCGGTGCAGCAACGCGCGCCGCTCGACGCCGCCACCATGCTGGAACGCGAGAGCGACGAGACGATCGCCGAAGTCTTGAACCGGCTGCAACCGAGCTTCGCGCTCCGCGTGATGCTGCGGCTCCCGGAGGCTCGGCGCGAACGGGTGCTACCGCGCGTTCGCGATGCCGTCGGCGACCAGATCACCGTCAACCAGCGATACGAGAAGGACAGCCTGGGCCGCCTGATGGAACCGGCCGCCGCGGTATTCGGCATGGGCGTCACTGTACGCCAGGCGATCGACAAGATCCGCGAGCTCGTCAAGGAGGCGCTATTCACCTACGCCTACGTCATCGATGACGAAGGCAGGCTTCGCGGCGTGGTCGTGATGCGCGATCTGCTTTACACCAACCCCAACGACCTGCTGATCCACATCATGGTGGAGAATCCGTTCTATTTCGAGCCGGAGACCTCGATCGCCGAGGCCATGAAGGCGGTCGTGCACCGGCACTATCCCGCCTATCCCGTGTGCGACGGAAACGGAAGGCTGCTCGGGGTTGTGCAGGGCTACATGCTTTTCGAGGAGCAGGCCTTCGAGATCAGCGCCCAGCCGGGCCGAATGGTGGGCGTGCAGAAAGAGGAACGCCTCGCCACACCGTGGGCGGTCTCACTTCGATTCAGGCATCCGTGGCTGCAACTGAACCTGGTGACGGCGTTCCTCGCGGCGGCCGTCGTCGGCACCTTCGAGGACACGATCGCGCAGGTGGTGGTCTTGGCTGCCTTCCTGCCGGTCCTGGCGGGACAGTCCGGAAACACCGGCTGCCAGGCGCTGGCGGTCACGCTGCGCGGACTGACTCTCGGGGAGTTCACCAACGGCATGCAGCGCAAGGTGGTCATGAAAGAGGCGTTGCTCGGGCTGACGAACGGGCTGCTGGTCGGCGTGGTCGCCGGGGCGGCGATGTACCTTTACGCCTCCCACAGCCAATCCGCCGAACCGCTGAAGCTGGCGCTGGTCGTTCTGCTGGCGATGGTCGGCGCCTGCGTGGCGAGCGGAGTCACGGGCGTGCTCGTGCCCCTGACCCTGAAGCGCCTCGGCGCGGATCCCGCTACCGCCTCCAGCATATTCCTCACGACCGCCACCGACGTCACCAGCATGGGCCTGTTCCTGTCGCTGGCCAAACTGTTCGTGCTCTAGCGCCGGCTTGCCCGCATGCAGATGACAGGCTGGGCGCGCGGGGCATGGATGGTCACGCGTTGCGTGCTGCGGGACTTTCGCCGCAACAAGGGCCTGCTGCTCGCTGGCGCGATTGCCTACAACGCCCTGCTGTCGATGCTGCCGCTGATCGCCGTGCTGTTCGCGCTGACCGCGTTCTTCTTCGATCGCAACCTGCTCGTATCCATCGTCAACGACGAACTCAATCTGATGGCGCCGGGGGCCGCGGGATTCGCCGAGGACGTCGGTGCGCTGTGGGAGAACCGCGATCTCATCGGTGGCGTCGGCGGCATTGTGCTGCTGTTCTTCAGCTCCTTCGCATTTCGCGCAATCGAGGAATCCTTCGCCATCATCTTCGCCCACACCCCCGAGCGGCGGCATATCTGGGTCTCGGCGCTGCTGCCGCTGCTCTTCATCCTCCTGCTGATGGGCGGTCTGCTCGTCATCACCGGCGCCACTATGCTCATGGAGACGGCGGCGGCGCACGGAGTACAGCTGCTCGGGCACCGATGGAGCATTCCCGACGCCTCCGCGCAAATATTGAGTTACGGCGGGTTCCTGGGACTGGTCGTCCTGTTCGCGGCGATCTACTGGATCATGCCGGCGGCCAAGGTCTCGACCCGGCGCGCGCTGATCGGCGGACTCGTCGCCGCAGTCCTCTGGGAGGTCGTACGGCGAACCATCGTCTGGTATTTCGCCAACGTCTCCATGGTGAACGCCATTTATGGCTCGGCCGCCACCATCGTGGTCCTGCTGCTGAGCTTCGAGGCGGCAGCCATCATCCTGCTGCTTGGCGCGCAGTTCATCGCCGAGCTGGAAAAGATCGATGACGAGAACCGCAGCGGGCCCATCGTAGGCCACTGAATCGGCCGGTGCGGTGCACGCCCCGGCGCCCCGTGGCGCCCCCCCCCCGGCCGCGCCTTGCCTCAGAGCGCCGCCATACTCGACTATGAGTCGAGCGCTTTCGCGAATCCGGTCACGCATCCCGGATCGGTCAGCTAAAGTTTCCCCTCTCGACGCCGCTTTCCCCGAGCGTAGACCCTGACTCTGGCCTGCGCGCGCCCCAATTCCCGAGGCATGCGACGGCCCCGGGGTCCGAGGCTCCCGTGACACGCCCTGCGCAGGCGTTCTGATTCAGCAACCAGAGTCGACAGCGACCATGAATGTGATCTCGATGAATGACCGCGACGCCGCAGCGGCCGCTGCCTCGCCACGGCGCGCGCAGCTGCTTGGATCGGCCAGGGAATGCGCCGCGCGCCTGCTCGGGGAGGTCTTCCGGCAGATGCTCGAGCGGGCCGACGACGTGCTCTTCGAGTTTGCCGAGAAGGCCGAGACGAACGCGCAGCAGACGCTGTATTTCGACGCGATGCGCGAGTTGCGGCTGAAGCACAATCAGATGTACGCGGTGTTCGTCGACAGCTTTGGCAACGGTTTTGAGGCGCGCCGGCGGCGCGGGGGCGGTTCGCGTACCTCCGTCGCGGCCATGCCGACAAAGCTCTCGCTGCTCGACGACGCGACCATGGAGCAGGACATTACGACCGCCGGCCTGGCCGAGAGGATTGCAAACGCCTGTCGTGAAGACCTATTTGCGCTCAACAAGCGCCTCGCCGTGTTGCTCGAGACTGCGGAACTGAACTCCGAGGACAACCCGCTCGGTCCCACGTGCATCGCCGAGGCCGCGCGCGACTCCGCCAACTGCCTAGACGTCGACATCAAGGCGAGGCTCATCGTTCTGAAGCTGTTCGACCGTTACGTCGTCAGCGGCATCCCCGGGATCTATGGCGCAGTGAACCAGCTCCTCATCCAGCAGGGCGTACTGCCGACCATCCAGACCGAGGTCCGCCGCCAACCGCTCGGCGGCGGGCGTGGCGGTAATGGCGCGGGGCGGAGCCCTGGAAGGCAGACCTCCCAGGCCGAGATCATGGGAATGCTGGAGAAGCTGCTGGGTGGCGGCGGCGAGCTGGATGCCGTGCATGGAACCGTGCCTCTCATCCCGGTCGATACGGCGGTCATGGGTACGCTGACGCACCTGCAGCGCAATGGCGTCGGGAGCGGCGCGGAATCCTCGGGCAGTGCGGCGCACCTGCTGGTCGATCTGCAGCGCTCCGGGGCGTTGCCGGCGATGGGGCCGGCGGGCGACATGACTATCGACATCGTCGCCATGCTTTTCGATTACATCCTCGAGGACAAGAACGTCCCCGAGGGAATACGCGCAAGGCTTGCGCGGCTGCAGATCCCGATTCTAAAGGTCGCGCTCATCGACCGCGAGTTCTTCTCGCGCAAGGCCCACCCGGCGAGGCGTCTGCTCAACCTCATCGCCGAGACCGCGGTCGAAACCGCTGGCGACGCCGCCATGGAGGCGAAGGTCGCCGACCTGGTCGAGAAGGTCGTGCAACGCATAGTGACCGATTTCGATCAGGATGTCGGCATCTTCACGCGCAGCGTGGAGGCGCTGACGCGGGCCTTCGATGACCTCAAGCGCGAGGCTACCGTTCGCGCCTCGGCCGACCG
>CAZTPK010000026.1:0-11487 GCA_964614765.1 uncultured Gammaproteobacteria bacterium | reverse complement strand
CGGGGAGGGAACGACGATCCATGATCCCGATCGCCAGCCCCGTCGTGGGCGACGAGGAGGTCGACCGCGTCACCCGCGTCGTCGAGAGCGGAATGATCGCCGACGGCGAGGTCGTCCGCGAGTTCGAGCGCGAGTTCGCCGACTACTGCGGCGCGAGGCACGCCATCGCGCTGGCCAACGGCACGGTCGCGCTGGAGCTCGCGCTGCGCGCGTTGGGGATCGGCCCCGGCGACGAGGTCGTCGTGACGCCGCGCTCGTTTGTCGCCTCGGCGACCTGCGCCAGCCTCTGCGGCGCGCGGCCGGTGTTCGCCGACGTCGATGCCGACAGCCAGGGGATCACCGCGGAGTCGATACGTGCGGTGCTGACGCCGCGCACGCGCGCGATCGTCGTCGTGCACCTCGCCGGGCGGCCGTGCGAGATGACGCCGATCATGGCGCTGGCAGAGGCCCACGACCTGAAGGTGATCGAGGACTGCGCCCAGGCCCACGGCGCCCGCTACCGGGGGCGCGTCGTCGGCAGCATCGGTCACGTCGGGACGTTTTCCTTCTGCCAGGACAAGATCATGAGCACCGGCGGCGAGGGCGGCATGCTCGTCACCAGTATCCGCGAGGTGTGGGAACGGGCATGGATGTACAAGGATCACGGCAAGAACCTGTCGGCGCTGCAGCCGGCCGTGGAGTCGTGGAAGTACCGCTGGCTGCACGACACGATCGGGACGAACATGCGGATGACCGAGATGCAGGCGGCGATCGGCCGCGTGCAGCTCCGCAAGCTGGATCGCTGGCTGGAGCGGCGCGCGGAGAACGCCCGGGCATTCGAGACGGCGTTCGGCGATCTGGCCGCCCTGCGCCTGACACCGCCACCGCCGCACGTCCGCCACGCCTATTACAAGTACTATGCGTTCGTCCGACCCGAGCACCTGAAGAGCGGGTGGGATCGCGATCGCATCCTGCAGGTGGCGCAGTCCCAGGGTCTGCCATGCTTCAGCGGCAGCTGCGGCGAGATCTACCGCGAGCGCTGCTTTGCCGACAATGCACAGGCGCCGTCGCGGCCGTTGCCGCACGCGCGCGCGCTGGGCGAGACGAGTCTGATGACGCTGGTGCACCCGACGCTCGCCATCGACCAGGTCCACCGAACCGCCGCAGGGATAGCGGCAGTCATACGATCCGCGACCGCCTGACGGTCGGCCGCACGGCGCGCGTCCGACGTCGCGGCGATGGTGCGCCGTCGCGGCCGGATCGACAGCCGTCGTGACTTCCATCGAACTTCGTAAACATGTGCTGACGATGGGCGCGGGGACGGCCGTGGCGCAGGCCATCCCCCTGGCGGCCGGACCTCTGCTGACGCGCCTGTACGATCCGTACGAATTCGGTCTGATGACGTCGACCGTGGCATTGGCGCTGCTCCTCTCCGTCGTCGCCACGGCCCGCTACGAGCTCGCGATAGTGTTGCCCGAGTCCGACCGGGACGCGCAAACGGTTGCCGGCTCGGCGGCGGTCCTTGCGACCATCGTCTGCGCCGCGGCGATGGCGTTCGTCGCGCTGGCGGAGATGGCGGCGCCGGCGATGGCCGGCAGCAGCCGGCTTGGCCCGTGGATCATGGCCGTTCCCGTGATGGCCTGGTTGATGGCCTGCGGTCAGATCGGCAACTGCATCGCGAACCGCGCCCGCGATTATCCACGGATGGCCGCCGCCGCGATCGCGCAGCAGGCCGTCACGGCAGCGATCGCCTGCCTGCTCGGCGTCGTGTCAGCGCCGTTCAACGGCCTGATCGCGGGACGCATGGCCGGGAACGCCGCCTACGCCTTGGCCTTCCGGCAGCGCCTGCGTCGGCTGATTGTCGAGCGCACTCGAACGTGGTCGCTGCCCGAGTGCAGGGACGTCTGCCGGCGGTACCGCCAGTTTCCACAGTACAATCTGCCGTATTCCCTCGTCGGCAGCTTTTCGAGGGATTTCATCGTGCTGGCCCTGACCTACAGGCATTATGTCGAGGCCGCGGGCCTGTACGGCGTCGCCCGCATGGTCGTCTCCGCACCGGTGTTCTTCGTCTCTTCGACGCTGACCCAGGTGTTCTTCCGCGAGGCCTCCGAGCGGATCGGGACGCCGATTTTTTCCGCACTGGTCGCTCGCATGCTGCGCACCGTCGCATCTGCCGGCGCGCCACTGCTGGCCTGGCTCGCCTACTGGGGGCCTGAGCTGTTCGGCGGCATATTCGGGCCGGGATGGCGGCAGGCTGGGGTCTACGCCGCCGCCCTCTGTGTGCCGGCGTCGCTTCATCTGCTGTCGTCCTGGACGACGCGGACCTTCGAGGTCTGCCAGCAGCAGCGGACGTCGTTCCGGCTGCAGATTGCGTCCGACGCCCTGTCCATCGTCGCCGTGCTCCTGCTGCTGCTCGCCGGCAGACCGCCGCTCGATGCCGTCGTCGGATACGTTGCCTGCCAGGTCGCGTTTCACGTGATCTGCCTGTCACTGATACTCGGACTGCTGAAAATGGGCGGGGCCGTGCTTTGGCGTCTTCTCGCCTCCATCCTCGGCATGTGGGCGGTCGCCTGGATCGCCGGGGCGTGCGTGGCCGCGGTGCTCGACGGCCTTGCCGCCATACTCGCTCACCTCGCGGTTGCCGTCGCCATCGCGGCGACGATGCTGCGGCTGAGCGCGGGCGTTCCGGGGCCTGGCGTCGCCCGGGGAGCCGGGTGACGGCCCTGCAGGATCCCGTTACCATAGCGCGCCTCGTATGCACCGGCGATTCCTGAGCGCGCGACAGCCGCGAAGTCACCTTCGATGCCGATAACCTGGCTCTACTCGCAACACGGGATGACCTGGTTTCAGCTGGGCAACGTGTTTGCCACGCTGCTCGCGCTCGGCGTCCTCGCGTGCCTCTTCGTGCGGCGACCACAGGTCTTCGTTCGCCCCAGCATGCAGGTGCTCGCCTTTTACCACCTGTTGATCCAGTGGCCGGTGACCTACCTTTCCCGATTCATCGAGAGCTGGGTGCACGATCCGTGGCAAGTCTTCGTTCTCGTGCACGGATTCGTGCTGATCGGCATCCCGCTGGCGCTTGCAGGCAGCCGCCGGACGGTGAGCGGGATCTGGTCGAACCTTTGCGGCGACGCGGCGGGCGCCTCCGATCACCGCTGGGCGGTGAACGCCCTGTTCGTGGCCGCGATCGGCTGCGCCGCCGTGTACCTGACCGCCGTGGACATCAGGGACACCGGCCTGTACGTCCTGCTGACCGATCCCGTGCACGCGTCGGAGGCACGCGTGGAATCGCTGAAGGCGCTGGATTCGCTGCAGCCGAAATACGCGCTCAACGTCCTCAGTTCGACGATCGCGCCGCTGTTCACCGCCTTCGCAGTGCTCGCATGGTTGCATCGCACGACCGTACGGCGATGGAACGGCCTCTACCCCATGCTGCTGCTGCCCATCGTCTGGACGCTGGCCCTGCTCAGCGGCGCGAAGGGTATCGCCGTCTTCCTGGTCATGGTGGTCGTGGCGACCTACCTCTGGGATCGCCGCCTCAGCCTGCCGCCCGCCGCAGCGGTGCTGGCCATCCCGGTCATGCTCGTTCCCGCCGTGGCCTACGTCGTCGTGATCGCCAACGCCCATTACGAGGTCGGCGCGGTGGCTTTGATGGACAGGCTGGCAGAGGCGATACTGAAGCGCGCCTTCCTGGTGCCTGCGACGACGGGGATCTGGCACATCGATTACGCCCAGACCGAGGGTGTGGTCGGCATCGCCGGGCAGCTGAAGCTGGCGAGCGCGCTCGGCGCAGAGTCCATGAGGCTGCCGATGGTGATCGGGCAGCACTATGGCCCCGCATACTACGGAAACGAGGTCGCGCCGCACTTCAGCGCGAACACGGGATTCCTCTTCACCGCCTACGCCTGCTTCGGTCTCTGCGGACTGCCGCTGGCGCTGGCGATGCTGCTGTGCTGCGACCTGCCGCTCCTCCTGCTGCGGCTCTTGCCGCGGTCGTGGCTGGTGCCGACCATGGGGGCCACCTCCGTGGCCGTCCTGAAATTCATTCAGAGCGACTACACCACCGTGTGGCTGACGCATGGCTTCGGCCTCATCGTCCTGGTCGCCTGGGCGCTGTGGGCGATGCGCGAGCTCCGGCAAGTGATGTCATCGCGATCGCCAGGGGAGAGCGCCGCTGGTAAGGCCGGCGTCCGCGGAGGGCTGTCGGTTTGACGGAGAAGTCGAAAATACGGCGGCCGAGGGTCGCCCACCTCACCTCCGTGCATCGCCCCTTCGACATACGGATCTTCCAGAAGGAACTCCGATCGCTGGCGCGCGACGGTTGGCCGGTCACCCTCATCGCCTGTCATACGCACGACGAGAAGGTCGACGGCGTGGAGATCAAGGCAATCCGCGGCTGCGCCGGCCGATTGCGGCGGATGACCCTTACGGTCTCCGCGGTCCTACGGGAGGCCATCCGCTCCAGGGCGGAGATCTGCCACTTTCACGATCCGGAGCTGATCGTCGTCGGGATCATCCTGAAGCTGCTCGGCCGCAAGGTGATCTACGACGTGCACGAAGACCTGCCCAGGCAGATCGAATCGAAGCACTGGATCGCCCCCTTGCTCAAGTATCCGATCGCCTTGCTCGCCGAGGCGGTCGAATGGGTGGCAGGAAGGATCTTCGATGGCATCGTCGTCGTGACGCCGGTGATCGCGCGGCGTTTCCCGGCCCGCAAGACGGTCGTCGTGCAGAATTATCCCATGCCGGAGGAGCTTTACGGCGCCATGGGAACACCGTACGCGCAGCGGCCGCCGGTCATCTGCTATGCCGGCGGCATCTCGGAGGCGCGCGGCGCGTACGAGATGGTGGATGCGATCGCCGAGGTCGACGGCCGGCTGAACCCACGACTGCATCTCGCGGGCGAGTTCGTCCCTGCCTCGTTGCGCCAGGAGCTCGAGAAGCGTCGCGGCTGGGCCCGCACCTCGGCGCTTGGCGTTCTGGACCGCGCCGGGATACGCGATCTGCTCGGCTCCAGCCGGGCGGGCCTGGTTCTGCTGCATCCGCACCCGAACCACCTGAACGCGCAGCCCATCAAGCTGTACGAATACATGGCGGCGGGACTGCCCGTCATCGCCTCGGATTTCCCGCTGTGGCAGGAGATCGTCGGCCGCAACGGGGCAGGTCTGCTCATCGATCCGATGGATCCACGGGCGATTGCCCGGGCGATCGAATGGGTGCTGGACAATCCGGAGCAGGCCGCGGCCATGGGCTCGAAGGGTCGCGCGGCGGTCACCGAGAGGCTCAACTGGTCGGAAGAGGAGAAGAAGCTCCTCGCGATGTATGAAGATCTGAGATGAAGAAGATAATCACAGTCATCGGGGCGCGTCCCCAGTTCGTCAAGGCGGCCGTCGTCTCCAGAGAGTTCCGTCATCGCGGCGGCGTACGGGAGATACTGGTGCACACCGGCCAACACTACGACGATGCCATGTCCGAGGTCTTCTTTCGCGAGCTGGAGATCGAGAAGCCCCGGTACAATCTCGGCATCGGCAGCCTGGGGCACGGAGCCATGACCGGCCGCCAGCTCGAGGCGCTGGAGCGGGTCTTCGTCGATGAAGGCCCCGACGTCGTACTGGTGTACGGGGACACGAACTCGACGCTCGCCGGCGCCCTGGCGGCCGTGAAGCTGCACATTCCGGTGGCGCACGTGGAGGCGGGACTGCGCTCCTTCAATCGCCGGATGCCCGAGGAGATCAACCGGGTGGTCGTCGATCACGTCTCCACGACACTGTTTGCGCCGACCGAGGCGGCGGTGGCGAACCTGCGCCGGGAGGGGATCGCGGACAGTCTGATCCACAGGACCGGCGATGTGATGTACGACGTGGCGCTGTACTTCGGCGAGCGCGCCGCGAAGGAGAGCAGGGTGTTGGAGACCCTCGGCGCCACGCCTGGGCAGTACGTGCTCGCGACGATCCATCGCCAGGAGAACGTCGACGACCCCTCCACGCTGCAGGTCATCATGGACGGTTTCGGCGGCTGCGGCATGCGGGTCGTCCTGCCCATGCACCCCCGGACCCGCAAGCAGATCGCGGAGGCCGGGACCGCCGTTCCCGGCAATCTCACCATCGTCGACCCCGTCGGGTACATCGACATGTCGCGCCTGGAGCAGTGCGCCGCGCTGATCGCGACCGACAGCGGCGGCGTGCAGAAAGAGGCGTTCTTCGCGCAGGTCCCCTGCGTCACCCTGCGCGAAGAGACGGAATGGGTGGAGCTCGTCGAACTGGGATGGAACTGCGTCGTGCCGCCGCGCTCGGCGGAGGCCATCGCCGCCGCCATCCGGGAGCGCGTGGGGTCGCGGGGCGTGCCGGCATCGCCGTACGGGGATGGACATGCCGCCGGCGCCATCGTCGAGCGGCTGATCGGCCAGGGATAGTGACCGTTCCCGTGCCCGCATAGAATGCGAGGGATCATGGCGGAAAGCGCCCGACAGAGCGGCATCGTGCCCAGGCTCGCGACGTGGTTGCGCAGGGTGCAGCCGTTCGGTGCACGCGACGCGCGCGTCGTGCTCGCGGCAGTTGTCGTCGGTGCGGCGGCCGGGATCGCCGCCGGCATCGTGATAAAGCCGCGGTGGGAGGCGACCGCCTTGTACGAGACCGCGCTCATCGGCGGGGGCAACCTGGAGAGCGTTCCCGAGATGGTCGAGCAGTTCCGCTCGACGGCATTCATCGAATCTGTCGTGGCCGCCGCGAGAGAGAACGGCATCACCGACGAGGACGAGATCGAGCTGCTGCGCGAGTCGCTGCGCAAGACGCGGTCGCACGCACTGGTCGGTTTCGTGGACGTCCGCGTCCGGGCGTATAGCCAGGCGCACGCGCTGCAATTGATGGATCTCGTCATACGGCGCATGCAGGAGATCCAGGCCGGGAGGAAGGCGCCGATCGTCGATGACTACCGGAAGACGCTGGCGGAATTGCAGAAGACCATCGAGCAAGTCCGAATGGACGCATCCAGGCTGCTGGAGCGCGCCGAGGAGATCTCCGGGGACAAGGCGCTGCTCGCATGGGTCATGGAGTACACGTCGCGACAGGGGCTGCTGGCCGAGCTGTATCGCAGCGAGCAACAGTTGCGAGAGAAGGTCCTGGACTCGGCGAACCGGCCGGGGCGGCTGCTCGTGCCGGTCGAGGTCACCAGCGAGCCGATCAATCCGAGGATGTTCGCGCTGGCCGTGATAGGAATGATCGCAGGCCTGGCGCTCGGGCTGGCGTTGCTGCAGTTTCGACACTGACCTCCGTGGACGCGGGGACCGTGGGCGACGCCAGCGCAGGGACGTCGCGGGTCGAGACCACCCGCGCCCGGAAAGGGCTGTCGCACCGGTCCGGATCGGCGAACGACCGGATGCCGACCGTCTGGGTCTTGAATCACTACGCGCAGGAGCCCGGCGGACCGGGCGGCGTGCGGCACTTCGCGTTGGCGAGGCACCTGCTGGCCCTGGGCTGGAATGCCTGCATCATCGCCGCCAGCGTGGAACTCAACACCGGCAGGCAACGTCTCCTGCCCGGTGAAAAGCGCAGGCTCGAGAGCCACGACGGGGTGCCGTTCCTTTGGCTCAAGGTGCCGGTGTACGCCGGCAACGGCCCCGGCCGGATGGTGAACATGCTCGCGTATGCGCTGCGTGCATTGATGCCATGGAACCTGCGCGGGCTGCCGCGCCCGCAGGTGGTCATCGGCTCGAGCGTGCACCCGTTTGCCGCCTGGGCCGGCGCGCGACTGGCCCGCCGGCACGGCGTTCCGTTCGTGTTCGAGGTGCGCGACCTCTGGCCGCAGACCCTGATCGATCTCGGACGGCTGCGCGAGGGCAGCCTGGTCGCGCGCGCGCTGCGCCTCCTCGAGCGGCATCTCTATCGTTGCGCCGATCGCATCCTCATCCTCATGCCGGGCGCGACCGAATATATCCGGCCTCTGGGTGTATCGCGCGACAAGATCGTCTGGCTTCCGAACGGCGTGGATATCGGCGAGTTTCCATACCATCCGAGGTCCGACCGACGCGAGGAGCCATTCACGTTGATGTACTTCGGCGCGCACGGAACCGCCAACGGTCTCGAGAACCTGATCCGGGCGATGGCGATTCTTAAAGAGCGTCGCGCGAGCCCGGCGCCATTGCTGCGCCTGATCGGTGACGGGCCGATGAAGCCGTCGCTGCGGCGGCTCGCGGTCGAGATGCAGCTCGACAACGTGCGTTTCGAGGACCCCGTACCCAAGGCGGACATTCCCGCCGTTGCCGCGCAGGCCGATGCGTTCGTGTTCAACCTGGTGGCCTCGCCGGTATTTCGTTACGGGATCAGCTCCAACAAGCTGTTCGATTTCATGGCCGCCGGCCGGCCGGTGATATTCAGCTGCGAGTCCGTGAACAATCCGGTCGCCGAGGCGCATGCCGGGATCACGGTACCGCCGGATCGGCCGGAGCGCCTCGCGGATGCCATCGAGACCATCGCCGCGCTGAGCGCAGCGGAGCGCGAAACGATGGGATTGAATGCGCGCCGATACGTCGAGCGGAATCACGACTATCGTTCGCTCGCCGCGCGTCTTGCCGGAGTCCTGAACGAGCTTTCGGGCCGTACGAAGGATTGACGCTATTGCAGCAATTCAATCGCTGGACCGCGCCGTACCGCGTGGGGACAGGCCCTTTTCGCGGTGCTGCGTCAGTAATTTGTCGCGCGGCGAGGCGCGCTTTGACGACTCCGGTCGAGCTGGCATACTGGGGCCAAGGGAGAGGTTTCACAAGCATCGTGTATCGCCTGCTTGATGCCGATGCGCCAGGGAAAGGAGGAACATCATGAGCATTCTTCGGTACGTGCTGTTTCGAACGCTGAGGGGGTCCATTTCGATCGCCGTCGGGGCTTTCATGCTGATGGCGTCGGGAGCCGCGGTCGCCCTCACGATCCCGCTGCAGTCGTATGGCACCGGCGTTCCCGGCGATGGGAATGCCTGGACTCTGAACGTCGGGCTCGGTGCCCCCGGGGAAAATCTTGCGAGATTCACCTTCATCAAGGTGGCAAGCGACAGCACGCAGGGTGAGTTCGGTCTGAACCAGATACTCTTCGAGGTCGGGTTGGGATCGATACTCACCGGTCCTCCCGCCTTCTCCTTCAGCAGCAGCGACGTGTCATTCTTCTCGGTGCCGCCTGCGAACGTGGCGCTGCCGGACGAGCCGACGCTCGTACCCTCGAATCCGTGGGGCGACGACGATTACTCGGCCGGGGACCTGCTGGACGACAATTTTGCGCGCATCCTCGTCACGGGTAACAATTTCACCAACTCGCTCAAGGATCTCGACGACGCGTTGACCATCCGCTACGGTTACTCGGGGACGCTGGACGACCTGCTTGCGCTGCTCTTGGATTTCAACGGCAACAGTAGGATCGCCGTCCGTGTGGCGGGACCAGGAACAGTCTGCAATGGAGGCGCGTGCGGCCTGGCGGCGGCGCCGCTCGCCCCGGTCCCGCTCCCGGCGGCGGCGTGGCTGCTGCTCAGCGCGTTCCTCGGACTTGCCGCTTCCGCTCGCCGAAAACTTCACTAGTTCGGTCTGGCCTCGATGTATCCCGCATCGAGGTGAGTTTCCAGCCGGCCGCATGGCTGCCAAGGTGAATTCCCCGCCGGGGCGCGACGGCGCGCCCGGGGATTCGCGAGTCCGCCAGCCTTTATTCGCCTTTCCCGCGTGGCGTGGACCGCGCCGCCCGGTCCCGCCCGGGACGCCATCTACCTCCGGCGTCTATTCCCTCCGGTCGGCTCCATCCTGAAGGCCGACCTCTCGGGCCTCCTCAGACCGACACGACCCGGCCATGCCACCGTCCGCCGACGTTCCGCGGACCGGCCTCACATCTTCCACCGCCCGGCCACAACCGCTCGAGCTGCACACTGCCCTGAGGAAGCGGCCGTGCGCGAGCGTCCGCGTGAGGCGAACCCCGTCCGCCCGGCCTGATCTTGCGCGACCGACCTGTTTTTTGCGTGCGGTTTGGCGCTATCCGGGCGCGGATCTCCTTCATGCTTCTGCCCGGCGACGGTCGAGGTTGGGACCCGTTCGGTGCTTGTGGGATAATGCCTGACTGAATTCGGCGCGGGAGAAGACGGTCATGCGCGTGGACACAGATCAGGGATTCAGTTTTTTTGCGAGCCGAAATTTAAAGGCCGATGACAATTTTTAACCGTCGAAACGCCGTCTACCTGCACGACCTCGTCATGGTGGTGCTGGCCTGGCAGGGGGCGTGGCTCGCCAGGTCGAACTTCTATTCTCCGGACTTCGTCTGGCGACCGACACTCACCAGCTTCATCATCGCCGTGGTCGCGCAGGCGATCGTCTTCCGGTATCTGGGCCTTTATCGCGGCCTGTGGCGTTTCGCCAGCCTCCCGGACCTCTGGAACATCCTCCGGTCGGCGGCGCTCGGCACGGTGACGATCGGGCTGGTGATGTTCGTGCACAACCGCCTGGCCGATGTGCCGCGTTCGATCCTGCTGCTCTACCCTGTCTTCCTCGTCGGCCTGCTGAGCGGGCCCCGCCTGGCCTACCGCTTCTGGAAGGACCACACCCTCAGCATACGCCTCACGGCCAACAGCAAGCGGGTGCTGGTGCTCGGCGTGGGCCGGGCGGCCGATACGCTGGTGCGCGACATGATCCGCGACGGCAGGTATTCGCCGGTCGGGATCCTGGATGACGAGTCGACGCTGCGGAACACCCAGCTGCACGGAGTGCCCGTGCTGGGCGGCCTGGAACGCCTGAAGGAGGTTGCCGAGACCACCGAGGCGGAGATCCTGGTCATTGCCATGCCCTCGGCCACCAACGCCGAGATGCAGAGGGTGGTGGGACTCTGCGAGAGCACGGGCCTGCCGTTTCGGACCCTGCCGCGGTTGATCGATCAGGTGCAGGGCGACCCTGGCGTCAGCGCGCTGCGCGAGGTATCCATCGAGGACCTGCTCGGCCGCGATGCAGTGTCCTTCGAGCTGCCGGTGGTGCAGGCCAGCCTGACGGGCAAGGTGGTGCTGGTGAGCGGCGGCGGCGGCTCGATCGGGGCGGAGCTGTGCCGCCAGATCGCGCGCCTCGGACCGCACGAGCTGGTCATCTTCGAGCAGAGCGAATACAACCTCTACCGCATCGAGATGGAGCTGCGGCAGCGCTACCCGGACCTGCGCGTCCACGCGGTCATCGGCGACGTCACCGACGAGGCCGCGGTGGACCACGTCCTCGGCAGGTACAAGCCGATGGTGGTATTCCACGCCGCGGCCTACAAGCACGTTCCCATGCTGCAGTACCAGGTGCGCCAGGCCGTGCGCAACAACGTGCTCGGCACCTGGCGCATGGCCAGCGGCGCCAGCCGCCACGGCGTGCGCAAGTTCGTGCTCATCTCCACCGACAAAGCCGTGAACCCGACCAGCCTCATGGGCGCGAGCAAGCGCATCGCGGAGATCGTCGCGGAATCCTTCAACCAGCTCGAAGGCACGCGTTTCACCACGGTGCGGTTCGGCAACGTGCTCGGT
>CAZTPK010000025.1:0-11622 GCA_964614765.1 uncultured Gammaproteobacteria bacterium | reverse complement strand
GACAGCAGTCGCGCCCAGTCGGGCTGATACGGCGGCAGGGGCCGGAACGGCGCGAGGCCTCGGGCAAGAACGAGGGCAGGCGACAATGAAGGCAAAAGACGATTGCAGCGTCGATCTGGTCGCGCACGGTCAGGCTTGTGCCGTAGGCCGGTGCCGCCACTGCGGCAACGTGCATCTGCACCTTGCGGGCCGGATGACGCTGCGTATCACGGGAGAGATGCTGCTCGATCTGGCCGAGACGCTGGCGGCGGCAGCGCAGCGTCTGGAGGCGCGGCGGGAGGAGCAGGCGCCGCCTGCCGGTCCCTGCGACGTTCGTCATTGATCCGCTTGCACGCGGTGCTCCCCCGACTCGAGGCGCACCCGGCCAGAGGACGACCAAGTGAGGAAGCCCTGACATATGAGTGGATAGGTCCCATCGATCCCGACAACCAGATTCGCCAGCCATCCAGCCTCCGGCGGACAGCCAGCCTCATCGTCCCAGCACTGCACGGAGATCAAGGATATGCCGAGAGGAGTAAAGAAAGCCGCCTGGCGCACGGGGCCCGCCGCAGGTCGCGGTGCGCCGGGCGCGTTAATTGCCGCCACCGTCTTTTCCGGATTCGCCGCTGCTGCCGACATCGACACGGCTGCGGTGTCCGCCTCGACGACGCTGCCGGCGGTCACGGTCACCGGTGCGCGGGAGACCGCACATGGCCCCACGGAGGACTACGTCGCCAACCGCGGCACGACGGGCACCAAGACCGACACGCCGATCATCGAAACGCCGCAGTCCATCTCCGTGATCACCGAGCAGCAGATCGAGGATCAGGGCGCGCAGACATTGCAGGACGTACTGCGCTACTCCACGGGCGTGCGTTCGGACGCCTACGGACTGGACAGTCGCGGCGACTGGTCTTTCGTCCGCGGCGTCGAGCCGACGCAGTACCAGGACGGCATGCGCGTGTTCTTCGATTTCTTCAGCAACGTGCGTCCGGAGACCTACGCGGTCGAGCGCGTCGAGATCCTGCGCGGTCCGGGTTCGACGCTGTTCGGGCAGGGTTCCACGGGCGGCACGGTCAACGTCGTCTCCAAGCGGCCGCAGGCGCAGGCGCATCGTGAGATCAACGTGCAGCTGGGCAACTACGATCGACGGCAGGTCGGCGTCGACCTGACCGGTCCGGTCACCAAGGACGGGGACTGGCTGTACCGGTTCATCGGCGTGGGCCGCGACAGCGAGACCCAGGTCGACCTCTCCGAGAGCGACCGCTGGCTGCTGGCGCCGTCGCTCACCTGGCAGCCCACCGACCGTACCAATCTGACGTTGCTCGCGAACGTCCAACGCGACACGGGAACGGTGACCACCGCGTTCCCGCCCTGGTCCGGCACGTTGCTGCCGAATCCGAACGGCGAGATTGGCACCGATCTGTTCAGCAGCGAGCCGGAATTCGACCGCTTCGACAACTCCCAGGATGCGGTCGGCTGGCAGTTCGAACACGCGTTCGACGCGATGTGGGCGGTCCGCCAGAACATGCGTTACAGCCACAGCAGCGTCGACTACCGCACGTTGTATCCGGACGTGTTCTCCAATCCGCAGAACCCATTCATCGACGCGGCGCAACGACAAGTGTTCCGGTTCGGGTACATACGCGAACAGCAGGACGACGCCTGGACGCTCGACAATCAGGTGCAGGTCGACTGGGATTGGGGTTTCACCAGGCATACCGTGCTCGTGGGACTCGATTACTCTCACGACCGCATCCAGCGCCGCCAGGGCTTCAGCTTCGATGCGAATCCGTTCGATCTCTTCGATCCGGTCTACGGCCGTTTCACCGCTCCCGTGGCCCTGCACGAACCCGACACGTCGATTCAGCAGGTCGGCATCTACTTCCAGGATCAGATCAAGATCGGATCGCGATGGGTGCTCTCCGGCGGGTTCCGGCACGACTGGGCGTCCACCGATATGGACGGCGGGACGGAGACCGAGGACGAGGCATTGACCGGCCGCGTCGGGCTGGTACGTCTTTTCGACAACGGTCTTGCGCCGTTCGTCGGCTACTCGCAGTCGTTCACGCCGGTCACCTTTACCGACATTTTCAGCCGGCCCTACCAGCCGATCCGGGGCGAGCAGGTCGAGGCCGGCCTGCGTTACCAGCCGCCGGGATCGAACAGCCTCTACACGGCGGCGGTGTTCGACATCACCGAGCAGAACCGCCTTTCTCCCGATCCGGACAACCCGTTCAACAGCATCCAGCTCGGCGAGGCGAACATCTGGGGCATCGAGCTCGACGCGCACGCCAACCTGACGCGCAACATCGATCTGATCGCCAACTACGCCTACACCCACGCGCGCACCAGCGATGCCGTGAGCAGCGATCGCTACATCGCCGAGGTGCCGGCCCATGTCGCCTCGGGGTGGCTGCGGTACAGTTTCGATGCCGGTCCGCTTCGCGGTTTCTCGGTCGGGGGCGGGCTGCGCTACGTGGGCGAGTCGCACGACGAACTGGGGCTGCTCGACGTTCCGTCCGTGACGCTGCTCGATGCGATGGTCGCCTACGAGACCGGTCGCTGGCGCGTGGCGCTCAACGGCACCAACATCACCGACGAGAGCTACATCGCATCCTGCCTGTCGCGCGGCGACTGCTGGTACGGCTCGCGCGCAACGGTGGTCGGCAGCGTCACCTACAGCTTTTGAGGAATGGACGATGCGCGCGCTCGTCGGCCTACTGCATCGCTGCGCGGGTCTGGCCACGGCGGCCTTTCTCGCCGTCGCCGGTCTCACCGGCAGCGTCATCGCGTTCTATCACGAGCTCGACGAGTGGCTGAACCCGGAACTCTTCCGCGCCGCGCACAGCCGCGCGGCGCTCTCTCCGCTGGCGCTCTCCGAGCGGATCGAGCGGGAACACCCCGAGTTGTTCGTCACCTGGCTGCCGCTCGAGGTCGAGACCGGACATTCGGTCGAGATGGGCGTGGCGCCGCGCATCGACGCCGCGAGCGGCAGGCCGCACACGCTGGGCTACGACCAGATTTTCGTCGATCCGGCGAGCGGCGCCGTGCTGGGCGCGCGCCAGTGGGGCGCTTGCTGCCTGGAGCGCCGGAACCTGCTTCCGTTCCTCTATACGGTGCATTATTCGCTGCACATGCCGGGAAACTGGGGCATCTGGCTGATGGGCATCGTCGGCCTCGTCTGGATCATCGACTGCTTCCTGGGCTTCTACCTGACGCTGCCCGCGCGCGCCAGAGCGAAGTCGGAGGACGAGGAAGAGACCATGCATCCCAACGGCAGCACAGGCAGGGGCTTCTGGCAGCGCTGGCGGTCCGCCTGGCGGCTCAAGCGCAATGCCGGCGCGGCGCGCCTGAACTTCGACCTGCACCGCGCCGGCGGGCTGTGGTTTTGGGGTCTGCTGCTGATGCTCGCGGTGAGCAGCGTCTCCTTCAACCTGCACGAGCAGGTATTCGAACCGGTGGTGAATGCCATCTCGCCGCTCACCCCGACGCCCTTCGATGCGCGCGAGGAGCGCGCGCCCGGGGATCTGCTCGAACCCGGCGTTCCGCTGGCGACCGTGCTCGGGAACGCCGAGCGGGAGGCGCGGCGGCGCGGGTGGACCGAGGCGGCAAGCGGGATTTTCTACAATCCCCTGTACGGGCTGCACGGTGTGCGCTTCGGCGCGGATCACGCGCCTGGGCTCGGCAATTCATGGCTCTATTTCGACGGCCAGAGCGGCGAACCCCTGGGCGGGCACGTCCCGGGCGAGGGCTCGGCCGGCGATGTCTTTCATCAATTGCAGTACCCGCTGCACAGCGGCCAGATCCTCGGTCTGCCCGGCCGCATCGTCATCTGCATCACCGGGCTGGCAGTGGCGATGCTCTCGGTTACCGGCGTCGTCATCTGGGCGCGAAAGCGCCGCGCCCTGAGGCGGCGTGACGCACGCGCGCTCGCGGGGCGTGGCGGGGCGCCGCAGACCGCGATCAAGCTCTCGGCCGATAATGCATCGTAAGGAACCTCCAACCGTGGACGCGCGTGCAAGAGCGATCCCTGTATGCACGATAACGGTGAAGGAGCCTACGCGCACGCACCAGTAGCGCGCGCCGGCGGGCGTCGCGCTGTCTCATTGCTCCGCCTCGATAACGGCTAACCTCTTGTAGCTCCTCGGCTGTGAAACGCCGGCGCGCAGGCGGCACGGCGCTTGCGATACCTGCGTGCCGCGCGCTGTCAGCCATCGATCCGGCGCGCGTGAACGCAGTCCGACGGCGGATTGCACGGTTCTCCAAGGCAACGGCGTCAGACGGCCTGGGTCACCCCAGGCTCGTCGACGCCGTTTTTTTTCACAAGGACAGACGACATGAGTCTTGACGGCTTCAGGTTCTTCTCCCTCGAGGGCCGCATGCGCATCCTGCACCTCTCGGCCATGGCCTTCTTCCTCACCTTCGTGGTGTGGTTCAATCACGCACCGCTGATGGTCTCCATCAAGGAGGCCTTCGACCTGACCGAGGCGCAGGTCAAGGCATTGCTCATCCTCAACGTGGCCGTCACGATCCCGGCGCGCATACTCATCGGCATCGTGGTCGACCGGATCGGTCCGCGGCGCACCTACTCTGCGTTGATGATCGTCTCCAGCGCCCTTTGCCTGTTCTTCGCCGTCGCCGACACCTACGAACGGCTGGCCCTCGCGCGCTTCCTGCTCGGCTTCGTCGGCGCGGGCTTCGTGATCGGCATCCGGATGCTGGCGGAGTGGTTCCCGGCGAGGCAGGTCGGCCTGGCCGAGGGCCTCTACGGCGGGATCGGCAACTTCGGGTCCGCCGGCGCCACCCTGCTGCTGCCGGCCGTCGCGCTGTTGATCGGCGGCGAGCACGGCTGGCGTTTTGCGGTTGCCACCAGCGGCGTGGTGCTGCTCGCCTACGCGTTCGTGTTCTACCTCCACGCGCGCGACACGCCGGAGGGCTCGACCTACTTCCGGGCCGGCAAGTCCGGCGGACTGGAGGTCACCAGCCGGGGAGACCTGACGTTCTACCTGCTGATGAACGTGCCCCTGTACCTGGCGCTCGCCGTCATCGCCTGGCGCCTGGAGGGGCTGGGCATGCTGAGCGCAACGGCCGTTCTCGGCATCGACGCCGTACTCGTCGCCGTCTTCGCGTTCCAGTGCCACCGCATCTGGCGCATCAATGCGCACGTGTTCGCCGGCGCGCCGGTGCCCGCCATCCATCGGTACAAGTTCAAGCAGGTGGCGATACTCTCGGTGGCGTACATGGTCACCTTCGGCGCCGAGGTGGCCACCGTGTCGATGCTGCCGCTGTACTTCAAGGAGACCTTCGGCGTCTCCCAGGTGCAGGCCGGGCTGTTCGCCTCGGCGTTCCCGATCATGTGCCTCGTCGCGCGTCCGCTGGGCGGCTATCTCAGCGACAGGTTCGGCCGCAAGCGCACGCTCGTCGCCATGCTGGCAGGCCTGGCGGCGTGCTTCTCCGTCCTGGGCGGGGTGGACGCGCAGTGGTCGATCTTCGCCGCGGCGCTGGTCACCGCGGCCTGCGCCTTCTTCGTGCTGGGCGGCGCCGGGTCGGTATTCGCCATCGTGCCGCTCATCAAGCGCCGCCTTACCGGCCAGATCGCGGGCATGGCGGGCGCCTACGGCAACGTCGGCAGCGTGCTCTTCCTGACCGTGCTGTCGTTCGTCTCGCCGCAGATCTTCTTCGCCGTCATCGCCGCCAGCGCCGTGGTCTGCATCGGCGTCGTCGCCTGGCTGGACGAGCCGAAGGGCTCGATGGCGGAGGTGCTCCCCGACGGCACGGTGCAGATGATCGAGGTCTCCTGATCATGAGTTCGTTCCGGGAACGCGCCGCGCGGGCTGCCGGCGGGACGCGCAGTACGTTCCCGGCTATGCGCCGGCGGGCGCAGCGCCCCCCAGGCGCCGCCCCGTGATCCGCTCGTGGAGTTCCTCGATGAACCCGCGCTGGCCGGGCACGATCTTCGCCACGGCGGTGACGGTGTCGAACCAATCGACGCGATCGACCTCTGGAAATGCGCGTGTCGTGTTGGAGCCTCGCGGCCATTCCATGGCGAAAGTGTTGGAGACGAAGCCGGACAGATCCCAGTCGTCGTCGACCGCCCAGACCCGGATGAGCTTGCCGCCGGGCTGCTTCCGCGGGGTCAGTTCCACGAACGAGCCCGTCGGACGATGCCCGGTCTCCTCGAGGAACTCCCGCAAGGCCGCCTGGAACGGATCCTCGCCGTCTTCGTACTCGCCCTTGCCGATCGACCAGGCACGGTCGTCTTTCCGCGTCCAGAAAGGCCCGCCCGGATGAACCAGCAGCACCTCGACGCGATCGCCGCGCCTGCGGTATGGCAGGATGCCCGCGCTCTTCTTTGCCACGATGGCCTCCGCTCGACCGGCTCCGCCGTCGCCGGTGTGTCGCATCGAACGCGGGAGAACATACAGGAGCCGCCGCGAGATTCCCATCGGCGCCGGCGATCACGCGGGCCGGATCCCCGGAGTGTGGCCGACGGCACGAGCGCGGTGGGCCCGCGCGACCGGTGTCGAATGCACGGCCCCGCTCGCCGTGGTCACGGGACTCCGCGCCGGGCCGCGACCGTGAACGATGCGGGCCTTCCGCGCGGACATTGATGATCGCGGCGGCCATGCAGGTCGGCATCGGACAGTTCAGCGACCAGGGGCGCAAGGCGCGGAACGAGGACTTTCACGGAGTGCGTCTGCCCGGCGATCGGCTGATGCGCACCAAGGGCATCGTCGCCGCAATCGCCGACGGCGTGAGCGCGAGCGAGCGTGGGCGCGAGGCGGCGGGCGCGTGCGTGACCGGCTTCCTCGAGGACTACATGAGCACGCCGGAATCCTGGTCGGTGCGCAAGTCCGCGCAACAGGTGCTCGCCGCGCTGAACGCGTGGCTCTACAGCCAGGGCCACGCCTATCGCGACCCCGCGCGCGGCCTCCTGAGCACGTTGAGCGCGCTGGTGCTCAAATCCACGACCGCGCATGTCTTCCACGTCGGCGACAGTCGCATCTATCTGCTGCGGGCAGGCAACCTGCAGCCGCTGACCACCGACCACAAGACATGGGTCGGCGGCGGCCGGAGCGTGCTCAGCCGCGCCCTTGGGGTCGACCCGCGCCTGGACATCGATTACCACCGTCAGGCCGTGGAGCCCAACGACACCTTTCTGTTCACCACCGACGGGGTGCACGAGTACATCGCCGACGCACAGATGGCGCGGATCATGATCGAAAACGCCGGCAATCTCGACCGGGCCGCGGAGATCATCGCGCGCACGGCGCTCGCCAACGGCAGCCAGGACAACGTGACCGTGCAGATCCTGCGAGTGGAGTCCCTGCCGCCGCCGCAGGGGGAGGCGATCTACGAGCAGCTCACCGAGCTGCCATTTCCGCCGCCCCTGGAACCGGGCATGGTGCTGGACGGCTACCGCATCCTGCGCGAGCTGCACGCCAGCAGCCGCACGCAACTGTACCTGGCCGAAGACCTCGGCACCGGCGTGCAGGTCGCGCTGAAGACTCCGTCGCCGCGCTTCGATGACGACCCCGCCTACATCGAGCAGTTCATCCAGGAGGAATGGATCGGAAGGCGGCTCGATCACCCGCACGTGATGCGGGTGCACGCGCCGGGCAGGCCGAGGCGATTCCTGTACACCGCCATGGAGTACATCGAGGGCCGCACGCTGCGCCAGTGGATGCACGACCACCCGCGGCCCGACCTCGAGGCGGTCAGGTCGCTCATCGAACAGATCGCCAAGGGCCTGCAGGCCTTTCATCGCCTGGAGATGACGCACCGCGATCTGAAGCCGGAGAACGTGCTCATCGACGCCAACGGCACCGCCAAGATCGTGGACTTCGGGTCCGCGCGCGTGGCCGGCATCGCCGAGATCGAAACCCCGTTCACGCGCGCCGCCATACTCGGGACGCGCAACTACTGCGCCCCGGAGTATCTGGCCGGCGAGGCCGGCGACAACCGATCGGATATCTACGCACTGGGCGTCATCGCCTACGAGATGCTCGCCGCACGGCTGCCCTACGGCCCGGCGGGCGAGGACTGGCGCGCCGCGCGCGCCGGTCGGCACTACACGCCGATCGGCGAGCACCGCCCCGATGTCGCCAACTGGGTGGACGGTGCGCTGCGCAAGGCGGTGCATCCGCTGCCCGCGCAGCGCTACGGAGAACTATCGGAGTTTCTCCACGATCTGCGCCATCCGAACCGATCGCTGGTGGCCGAGCTCAGCGCGCCGTTGATACAGCGCAACCCGGTGTTGTTCTGGAAGCTCACCGCCGCGCTGCTGCTGCTCGCCAACCTCGTCACGCTGATGCTTTCGGACTAGGGAAGCGCTGCACAAGTCCATCGTGGGCCTCTCGGAGCGCGGTCGGCAAGCAGTGTGATTCTTGCCGACCTTCGCTTTCAGTGGCCCGCGGCCATCGACCATGGCGGCGCATCTAAGCACCGCACGAAGCTCTGCCCTTTGCGGAGCCTCCTGGGCCCTCTCGCGGCCGTGGCGCGACTGCCCTCGCCGTCCCGGCATGACGGTGCGAGCCTGCGCACCGCTGCTGTGCGATCGATGCGCGCGCGCACCATTGCGAGGCGCCGGCGCTCGGCAACGGCGCGACCCCGTCTCAACGGCATTCGCGGAAACAAGCGCTTAGCGGGTCGCTGCGGATGGCACCGATTCTGCAACCGCCAGTACAATCTGGATCGCGTGTGGCGATTCGCAGACCCGACGAAGGGTCCAGTCACACAGCGTGGGGCCAGCGCCCCCGGGACAACGGCGTCCCACCTTCATGCGCGCGAGCGCGGCCAAGGTGGACGCCGTTTTGTTTTTCTGCACTGATGCATGCGCGGGAGTGGACAGCTCGATGCGAAGCAAACGAAAGCTGGTGTTGGTGGGCAACGGCATGGCCGGCGTGCGCGCGCTGGAGGAACTGCTCGCGATCGCGCCGGAGATGTACGAGATCACCGTCTTCGGTGCGGAGCCATACGGCAACTACAACCGCATCCTGCTCTCGCCGGTGCTCGCGGGCGAGAAGACCGTGGACGACATCATGATCAACGGGCTGCAGTGGTACGCCGACAACGGCATACGCCTGCATGCGGGCCGCAAGGTCGTGCGCATCGATCGCAAGGCGCGGTGCGTCGTCGCCGAGGACGGCGCCACCGAGCACTACGATCGCCTCATCCTCGCCACCGGGTCGGATCCCGTCGTGCTGCCGGTGCCGGGTAGTGAGCTGCCCGGCGTGGTGACGTTCCGCGACATCCGCGACGTCGAGCTCATGCTGGACGCCGCGGGCCGCGGCGGACATGCGGTGGTGATCGGCGGCGGCCTGCTCGGCCTGGAGGCGGCCAACGGGCTGCTCAAGCGCGGCATGCAGGTGAGCGTGGTGCACCTGCTCGGGACCCTGATGGAACGGCAGCTCGACGCGGCCGCTGCCGGCCTGCTGCGCGCGGAGCTGGAGCGCGGCGGGATGCGATTCCTGATGGAGCGGCAGACCGCGGCGATCATCGGGGAGAGGCGCGTGCGCGGCTTGCGTTTCCGCGACGGCGAGGAGATCGCCTGCGACCTGGTGGTGATGGCCGTCGGCATACGCCCGAACATCGCCCTGGCGAGGAGCGCCGGCCTGCAGTGCGACCGCGGCGTGCTGGTCAACGACACCATGCAGACCTTCGACCCCCGCGTCTACGCGATCGGTGAATGCGTGCAGCATCGCGGCCGGAGCTACGGGCTGGTCGCGCCGCTGTTCGAGCAGGCCAGGGTGTGCGCCAACCACCTCGCGCAGCTCGGCTACGCCCACTACGCGGGGTCGGTGACCTCGACTAAGCTGAAGGTGACCGGCATCGATCTCTTCTCGGCCGGAGACTTCGCCGGCGGCGAGGGCACCGAGGAGATGATCTTCAAGGACGGCGCGCGCGGCGTCTACAAGAAGCTGGTGATCAAGGACAACAGAATCGCCGGGGCCGTGCTCTACGGGGACACCATCGACGGATCCTGGTACTTCCAGCTCATGAAGGACGGCACGGACATCTCGCACCTGCGCGAGACGCTGCTGTTCGGCCAGGCGCACGTCGGCGACTCCGGGCACGGCGGCACCTCCCAGGTGACGGCGCTGCCCGACAACGCCGAGGTCTGCGGCTGCAATGGCGTGTGCAAGGGCGCCATCGTACGGGCGATCGTCGAGAAGAAGCTGTTCACGCTCGAGGACGTGCGCGCGCACACCAAGGCCTCCAGCTCCTGCGGATCGTGCACGGGGCTGGTGGAGGAGCTGCTCGCCTCGACCGTCGGCGGCGACTATACCGCGACGCCCAAGGACAGGCCCCTGTGTCCCTGCACGCACTACACCCATGAGGAGGTGCGCGGGGCAATCCTCGAGCGGCAGCTGAAGTCGATCGCCGCGGTGCGAAGCTTTCTTGAGTGGAAGACCGCCGACGGCTGTCACCACTGCCGTCCGGCGCTCAACTACTACCTGCTGTGCGCGTGGCCGGAGGAGTACGGGGACGATCCGCAGTCGCGTTTCATCAACGAGCGCGCGCACGCCAACATCCAGAAGGACGGCACCTATTCCGTGGTGCCGCGCATCTGGGGTGGGGTGACGAATCCGGCCGAGCTGCGCGCGATCGCCGACGTCGCGGAGAGGTACAAGGTCCCCACCGTCAAGATCACCGGCGGGCAGCGCATCGACCTTCTGGGCGTGCGCAAGGAGGACCTGCCGAAGGTCTGGGGCGATCTCGGCCGCGCCGGCTTCGTCTCCGGTCACGCCTACGGCAAGGCCCTGCGCACCGTGAAGACGTGCGTGGGCTCGGAGTGGTGCCGCTTCGGCACCCAGGACTCCACCGCCATGGGCATACGCCTGGAGAAGATGACCTGGGGCTCGTGGACGCCGCACAAGTTCAAGATGGCGGTCTCGGGATGTCCGCGCAACTGCGCCGAGGCGACAATCAAGGACTTTGGCGTCGTGGCCGTCGACTCCGGCTGGGAATTGCACGTCGGCGGCAACGGCGGCGTGAAGGTGCGCGCAACCGACCTGCTCTGCAAGGTCGCCACCATGGAGGAGGTGGAGGAGCACTGCGCCGCCTTCCTGCAGCTCTACCGCGAGGACGCGCGCTACCTCGAGCGGACCGCGCCGTGGATAGAAAGGGTGGGCCTGGATTTCGTGAAGAAACGCGTGGTTGACGACGGCGGGAGTCGGAGGCGATTGGCGGCGCGCTTTCTGGCGTCGCAGAAGACCGCGCAGCGCGACCCCTGGGCCGAGCGTGCCGCCGGCACCGCGCGGCGCGAGTTCGAGCCGATCAGGGTGGTGGTGGCATGAGCTGGGTGGAGGTGGGAGCGATCGAGGAGATCCCGCGCCTGGGTGCGCGCGTGGTGCGCACCGCCTTCGGCGACGTCGCGGTGTTCCGCACCGCCGATGACGAGGTGTTTGCCTTGCGCGATCGCTGTCCTCACAGGGGCGGCCCGCTGTCGCAGGGCATCGTCTACGACAGGCGTGTGGCCTGTCCGCTGCACAACTGGGTCATCTCGCTCGAGAGCGGCGAGGCCACGGGCGCGGATCACGGCTGCACGCGCACCTTCGAGGTCAAGGTGGATGGCGGCAGGGTCTATCTCCGCGACGGGCGCAGCCAGGATCGGCCGGCGAGCAACACCTGTGCGGC
>CAZTPK010000024.1:0-11655 GCA_964614765.1 uncultured Gammaproteobacteria bacterium | reverse complement strand
GGGTTGGACCGGTCGGGGGCGCATCATGAGCGAACTGGTCATCGACCGGCCGGACCTGCAGACGCTGCGCCAGCGGTATGGCTACGGCATGGCGACACTGGTCCTCTGGCTCGCGTACATCTACCTCTGGATGCCGCTGGCCACGCTCGGCGCATGGGGTCTGGAGATCGGTTTCATCCATCGGCAACTGACCACGCTGCAAAACGTCGGGGGCCTGTATCGCCTGCTCGCGGTCTATGCCGTCGTGGTACTTGCCACCGGGATGGCGCTCATCGCCTGGGCGCGCCTGAATCTGAAGAGGTTCAGGGGCATGGATCGACGCAAGGCGCCTCTGCCGGTTACCACCCGCGAGGTCGCCAGCGCGTTTCACATCTCCCCCTCCGTGCTCACGTTCTGGTACCTGTCCAAGTCCATTACGATGCAGCATTCCGCGAATGGACAGGTTCTCGCCCCGCCGGACACGGATCACGCGATCCGCGAGGTGGCGCGCCTGTTCCGGACGGTGGCGCCGTCCAACGACGAGCCAAAGCCGGCCGAGGACCGCGGGGACCGGGTTGCGCCCCGGGGCGGCTGATTCAGCGGCCCAGCGCTGCGGCCAGTTCGGACAGCGTGTGCACGGGCAGCCGGCATGTTGTTCCCGCGCACAGGTACGCGACCGCGCCACCCTGCGCGGCGCGCGTTGCCAGCAGGCCATCGAGGCGCGCGTCGGCGGGAATGGCGCAGACCATCCTAGCGGGGCGGAACTCCCGCTGCGCGGTCTGCCGCCAGAGCGCGAGGGTGTCGGGGTCATCCGCTCGTATGATCACGATCTCCGGCGGTTGCAGCCACTCCTCCAGCGCGCTCAGCATGGTGAGGTGGGCGGAAGGCTGATCGCACATGGCCGCGCCCGCCGCCCGCAGCGTCCGTTCCGCGGCCGCCAGGTAGCGGGGCTCGCCGAACAGGTGACCGAGCCGCAAGAGGCCGCGGGCCGCGCTGCCGTTGCCGGACGGCAGCGCGTCGTCGGCGAAGCCCTTCACGCGCTGGATGAGCCGCTCGTGGGAGTGGGAAGTGAAATAGAAGCCGCCGGCGACGCCGTCCTCGAACTGATCCAGCATTGTGTCGGCCAGTTGCCTGGCGAACGCCAGATCCAGATCGCGCCAGGCGCATTCGAGCAGATCGAGGCAGGCCTCGATCAGAAACGCGTAATCGTCCAGGTAGGCGTCGTGCCTGGCGCGGCCGGCGCGGTAACTCGCCTGCAGCCGTTCGCCGTCCCACATGCGCGTGCGGATGAAGTCCAACGCCCGGCGGGCGCTGTCGACCATCTCGGGACGCTGCATGACGCGGCCGGCGACCGTCATGCCCTTGATCATCAGGGCGTTCCACGAGGTCAGCATCTTGTCGTCCAGCCCCGGGGGTACGCGCCGCGCGCGCACCGCCAGCAGCTTGCGGCGCGCCCGGTCGATGGTCTCCCGAGCCTCCTCCGGCGTCATCCGGTGCGCGGCCGCGGCCTGTGCCAGCGGAACGGCGATGCGCAGATGCCATCTTCCCTCGAAATTCGGCGGGCCGTCGAGGCCGAAGTGCGTGGCGAACACGGCGAATTCGCGATCGCTCAGGTGCCGCCGCACCTCCTCGGCCGTCCAGACGTAGAACCTGCCTTCCTCTCCCTCGGAATCGGCATCGAGCGCCGAGTAATAGCCGCCCTGCGCCGACTGCATGTCGCGCATCACCCACTCCGCGGTCTCGATTGCCGTGCGCCGGAAGTCCTCCTCACCGCTTATCTGCCAGGCCTGAGCGTACAGTCCGAGCAGTGGGCCGTTGTCGTAGAGCATCTTTTCGAAATGCGGGATCATCCACTCGGCATCGACCGAGTACCGCGCGAAGCCGCCGGCGAGGTGGTCGTAGATGCCGCCCATGGCCATGCGGCGCAGCGTGTGCGTGGCCATGCGCAACGCGTCCTCGTCGGCAACGCCGGCGCGGCTGCTGGCGGCATAGTGTCGCAGCAACCGTTCCAGGATCGGTGGATGTGGAAACTTTGGCGCGCGGCCGAACCCGCCTCGCTCCGGATCGAATGACTGCTTGATCTCTGCGACCGCCTTCAGCAGGGCGGCGGAATCGGCGGCCGTCGCCGGCTCCCCGCCCGCGCCGCCCGCCAGACGCTTAAGCGCGTCGTGCACGCCCACGCTCTGCCGGCGGATGTCGGGGAGGCGTTCGCGATAGACCTGCGCGACGTTTCGGAGCAGATCCTTGAAGGCCGGCATCCCCCAGCGGGGCTCGCGCGGAAAATAGGTCCCGCCGGCGAACGGCATCTGATCGTCGTGGGTGAGGAACATTGTCAACGGCCAGCCGCCGTTGCGCTGATTGAGGAGATACTGCGCGGCCTGGTAGATCTTGTCGAGGTCCGGGCGTTCCTCGCGATCCACCTTGATGTTCACGAACAGCTCGTTCATGAGCGCCGCCGTCTCGGGATCCTCGAACGACTCGTGCGCCATGACGTGGCACCAGTGGCAGGCCGAATAGCCGATGGACAGCAGTATCGGCTTGCCCGTGCTGCGCGCGAGTTCCAGCGCCTCGGCGCCCCACGGATACCACTGCACCGGGTTGCCGGCGTGCTGCAGGAGGTAGGGACTGGTTTCCGAGGCGAGTGCGTTGCGCCTCGGGTCGCCGGTCGGGCTGCCGCTCATCGCGGTGTGCGCAGTATGGCTCGACGCGGCCGCCGCGGCATCGGGGCTATCCGGCACCCTCGATGACGGTCGTATCGCCCTCCGCCTCGCTCAACCCGGTCCCGAGCATCCCGGCAAAACTCTGTTGCGCGGCGTGGATCTCCTCGATCTGCTGCTTCAGGCTGGAGGCCATGGCGAGCAGGCGCTCGTAGGACTTGCGCAAGGTCTGCTCCTTGCGCGTGACCATGAGCTGGTAGCGGGTCTCGATCTCCACGGTGCGCCGCCGCAGCTCCTCCTGCATGGCCTGTTCGAACAGCTGCTGCTGCGCAGCCAGCTCGTGGTCCACGCGCTGCTTGAGGACAGCGACCTGGGCGTCGATTTCGTGGTGGATGCGCTGGGCGACCTGCGCGAGCGTGCCATGTGTCGGCGGCGACGCCGGAGCGGCATGCGCGGGTTCGACATTGACGCTGGATGTGGGGCTCATTTCCGGGGCGGCCTCCGTTGCGGCGCTGGATGGGATCTGCTCTGACGCGGTACCCGGGCGCGCCTGCACCGTAGGCGTCGTCGCCTCGGCGGTCGGCGGCGGCGTTTCGGCCGCGGGGGTCACGGCCGCCACCTCGGTCAGATAACGACCGTCCAGACCCGCATCGAGCAGGACGAACACGCCGGCGCGGCTGGTGGCGGCGTTGTCGGACGTGACGATATACGGCACCTGGCGCGGCAGCCTATCCAGGCGGATGCGCAGCTCGTTCAGGGGTATGTGCAGTGCATGGTCGCCCTTGATGTCGGCCGCGAGATGCGCGGGGCGCACGTCGAGCCACCGCGCGCGCTGTGAACGAACCATCTCCCCGGCCTGACGCAGCGGGATGGCCTGGATGACCGGCTCGGCGATCAGGCGCAGGAAATCATCGCGCGTGATCCGCACCAAGGAGCCGCTGGTCACCGCGCGCACGCTGACATCCATCGGACGCTCCGTCAGCAGCGCCTCGGCGCCGAAGCAGTCGCCGGGGCGCAGCTCCGCCACCGCAATCGTGGCGGTTCCGTCCGGCGCCGTGCGGGACATCGCCAGTTCGCCGTCTTGGACGACGTAGAGATGGTTGGGTTGACTGCCCTCGGCGACCACGACCTCGCCGGCGGCAACGTGCACGGTGACCCCGCGCTCGAACAGCAACATGAGATTGTTCGGCGGCAGGCGGGAGAAGATGGGCGCCCGTGCGATCCGGGACATCCAGTTGCCCGGATCGTCATGGGTCGCCTCCGCGGACCCGGAGCCGGGCTCGGACTGCAGCTCGGCGAGCGAGGTGAGCTTCTCCAGAAGGGAACGCTTGACCTGCAACACGGTGGCGGAGCCGACCGCGCGCGCCGAGTAGCGCCTCGGTTGCGACGGGTCGAGCGCGCGCCGCGCCTCCGGTGAGGAGCTGTGCACCTCCTGAACGCTTGCATCGTTTCCGATGAGCAGCACCATGCCGTCGATCAGGTATAGCTGCGCGTCATCGGTGTCGCCGGCGCTGAACAGCACCTGCCCATCGGCACAACGCTGCACGCGAGCCTGGCTCAGAAGCTGCACCTGGTAAGGCGGAGGCAGGCGCTCGATGTCGGGGAGCCTGCGGAAATCTATTCCCCCACCGGTGCCCCGGCTCGTCTCCATTTTTTTTTCCTCCGCGCGCAGAGTGTCGCTCTACCTGGTGGGGCGCCGCGCACCGGGGAGCGAGGCGCGCTCGTTGCGTAGGCTCACAAGGATGCGCCTGAAATACGGTTGGATGAGATAATAACCAATGTGATCGAGTCGGCAAAAGCCAGTGTCAAAAACATGGCGGATCATGGCGCCAAAAGCCCCGTGCCGAGCGCCCGCCAGTGCGCCGACGGCGATGCGAGGGATTGAGGTTTCTCCTGTGCATTCAGGCCATTGTCAGGTCGGCACGACAACTCGGTTGCCCGCACACGATCTGTTCCAGGCTGCGAGCCGGGCCACCATGCAGGCACGGATGTGGCTGGGAGGGCGAATCTCCTCGCCGCCGGCCCTCGGAGTATCGGACGATTGCTCCCCGAATGGGCCGAGTGCAGACGGATGACCGAGGCTCTCAGGCAGAAGACTCATGTGGGGATCATCGGCGCCGGCCACGGCGGGCAGGCGCTGCTCACGGCGTTCGCCGAGATGCCCGATGTGAAGATCGTCGGGATCTGCGATATCAATCCCGACGCGCCGGGATTGAGGCAGGCCGCCGCGATGGGAGTGCCGGTCTTCCCGAATGCCGAGTGTCTGCTGCGGGCCGGCCCGCTGGACTGGGTGATCAACGTCTCTAACGCCTCCATCGAACAGCGCTTCATGCTGAGCCAGGAACTCGGTGCCGCGCGCATCATTGACGGTGACGTCGCCAATATGGTCTGGCACATCCTCACGGCCTTTCTCGGCGAGACCGCGCACGGTCCGCTGAAAGAGTTGAACGGCAGCCAGCGTGAGGCGCTGTTCGCGCTGGCGTGGCGGGTGATCCGCGATCTGGCCGGCATCGGCCAGCTGTCCTACGAGAAGTATGCCAGCATGGCGTTCCGCGATCCGCTGACCGGCCTGTACACGCGGCGGTTCCTGATGAACTCCCTGGAGCAGGGGATCGCCACCGCACGTAGGTACGGTACGGCGCTTTCGCTGCTGTTCATCGATCTCGATTATTTCAAGTCCGTCAACGACAGCTTCGGCCACGACGCCGGCGACAAGGTGTTGCGCCGGGTGGGCGGTGCGATCGCCAGGGATTGCCGCCAGGGCGATATCCCGGCGCGTTATGGCGGCGAGGAATTCGTCCTACTGCTGCCGCACACCGACGCGGTACTGGCCCGCCAGATCGCTGAGCGCTTGTGCCTCAAAGTGGTCTCGGAAGTCGAACGGCCGGACGGCCGGCCACAGACCGTAAGCATCGGTGTCGCCACCGTCCTGCCATCGCCCGCCAACGGTCTTGCCGCCGATGGCCCGCCGTCGCGCATCGACCTGCGAGCCCAGTTGCTGAAGTACGCCGACCGGGCGCTCTACGAGGCCAAGGGTCGCGGAAGGAACTGCGTGCAGGTGGTGGAGACGACCCTGTCTCCGCCGGGCCTGGTGGCCCTCTGCGCTGCGCCGGCGAACTGACGGCGTGCCCGGCGCTGCGGCGTGAGCGGCCTGTTACAATGCCGGGCAGGCCATGCTTCCCTTCCCGAACATCGATCCCGTCGCTTTTCACCTCGGCCCGCTGGCCGTGCGCTGGTACGGGCTCTCCTATCTCGCGGGAATCGCGTTGGGCTGGTGGCTCATGCGGAGTCGCGCCCGTGCGCCGGGGTCGGGGTGGACGGCCGAGGAGGTAGGGGATTTCGTCTTCTACCTCGCGCTGGGCGCCGTGCTGGGGGGCCGCATCGGCTACATCCTCTTCTACAATTTCGACGTCTACCTGCGCGACCCGCTGGCGATATTGCGGGTCTGGCAGGGGGGGATGTCCTTCCATGGCGGTCTCATCGGTCTGTTCGTCGCGAGCTGGTGGTGGGCTCGCAGGACCGGACGCGGATTCCTGCAGGTGTGCGACTTCGTCGTGCCCGCCGGTCCCCTTGGACTGTTTTTTGGGCGGGTGGCGAACTTCATCAACGGCGAGCTCTGGGGAGCGCCCACGCATCTGCCGTGGGGCGTGGTCTTTCCCAACGGCGGGCCGATGCCGCGGCATCCTTCGCAGCTGTACGAGGCGATTCTCGAGGGCATTGTGCTGTTCGCGATGCTCTGGTGGTATTCCAGCCGTCGCCGTCCCGCCGGTTCGGTGACCGGGCTGTTCCTCGTCGGGTACGGAGTCGCGCGCTCCCTGGTGGAGTTCGTCCGCGAACCCGATGCGCAGATCGGCTACCTCGCCGGCAACTGGCTGACGATGGGGCAGCTCCTCTCGCTGCCGATGATTGCGTTGGGGATATGGCTGATACTGCGTGCGAATCGGAATGAAACGCCCGGAGCGGGCCGGTGAAGGAATACCTGGACCTCCTGCGCCACGTGCGTACGCATGGCGTTCGAAAGCAGGACCGCACCGGTACCGGCACGCTCAGCGTCTTCGGATACCAGATGCGCATCGACCTCGCGCGCGGGTTCCCGCTGCTCACGACCAAAAAACTGCACCTGAAGTCGATCATCCACGAACTGCTCTGGTTTCTGCGCGGCGATACCAACGTGCGCTACCTGCGGGAGCATGGCGTCACGATCTGGGACGAATGGGCCGACGCCAGCGGCGAGCTCGGTCCGGTCTACGGCAAGCAATGGCGGCGCTGGGAGACCGCCGACGGGCGGGTCATCGACCAGATCTCCGAAGTGATCGAGCGGATCAGGAAAGAACCGGATTCCCGGCGGCTCATCGTCAGCGCCTGGAACCCCGGGGAGATCGACCGCATGGCGCTGGCGCCGTGTCATGCGCTCTTCCAGTTCTACGTGGCCGAGGGTCGGTTGTCCTGCCAGCTCTACCAGCGCAGCGCCGACGTATTCCTCGGGGTGCCGTTCAACATCGCTTCCTATGCGCTGCTGCTGATGATGGTCGCGCGTCAGACAGGTCTGCGGCCGGGTGAGTTCATTCACACATTCGGCGACGCGCACATCTACCTCAACCATCTCGATCAGGTCGACCTGCAGCTCAGCCGCGCGCCGCGCGCGCTGCCGACCATGCGTCTGCATGGGCAGGCGAAGTCCGTCTTCGAGTATCGCTACGAGGATTTCGAGCTGTGCGACTACGATCCGCATCCCTCCATCGCCGCGCCGATAGCGGTGTGAATCAAGGATGAAACATCCCGAGGTCGCGATCGTGGTCGCAATGGATCGCAATCACGTCATCGGCCGCGAGGGCGGGCTGCCCTGGCACCTGCCCAGCGATCTGCGGCATTTCAAGCGCCTGACCATGGGCCGCCCGATCATCATGGGGCGGCGGACTCACGCCTCCATCGGCCGCCCGCTGCCGGACCGCGACAACATCGTCGTCACCCGCAATCCGGCCTACCACGCCCCCGGCTGCCGGATCGCGCATTCCCTGGACGAGGCCCTGAGCCTGGCGGCCGACGCGCCCGTGGCGTGCGTAATCGGCGGGGCGGCGCTCTATCGCGAGGCCCTGCCGCTGGCCAGCCGGATCTACCTGACGGAGGTACATGCCGACGCCCCTGGCGACGTGCGCTTCCCACACTTCGATCGGGCGCGCTGGTGCGAGGTGGCGCGCGAATATCACCCGGCCGACGCGCGCAATCCTTACGCGCACAGCTTCGTCGAGCTGGTGCGAACCGTCTGATCGCCGGGACGAGGACGGCGCGCTTGTTCGACCTCAACGCGATCACGCGCAGCCACCGGGTGCCTGTCTTCTCCCTGCTTGCAGGCGCCACGATGTGGGGACTTACGTGGTGGCCGATGCGCGTGCTCCGTGACCTCGGGCTGAGCGGCGCATGGGTGACCATCCTGAGCAGCGCGGCCGCCGCGTTGCTGCTCCTGCCGTGGGCCGTGCGACAGCGCCCCCGCTGGCAGCCGCACCATGTGGCGCTGCTGGTGATATTGCTCTGCGGCGGCTACGCCAATCTTGCATACAACGCAGCGATGATCGGCGGCAATCCGCTGCGCGTCATGATGCTGTTTTATCTTGCGCCGATCTGGGCGCTGCTGGGCGCGCAGGTCTTTCTCGGTGAGCGTATCGACGCCGCGCGTGTAGCCGCCGTGGCCATCGCGGTGGCCGGCGCCCTGTTGATCCTGGGCGGACCGGAATTGCTGAATAACCCGCCTGCGTTGGTCGATCTGCTGGCCATCAGCGCGGGGCTGACCTACGCGATGAACAATCTTGCCTATCGCAGCGCGGAATCCGTCCCGGTGGTGAGCAAGAATCTCCTCATGCTGGTCGGGGCCGTGATGCTCGCCGCGCCGTGCCTGTGGCTGTTCCCCGAGCCCACCGAGCCCGCAGGCGGGGCCTGGTGGGCGTGCCTCGTCTTCGGAGTGCTGTGGCTGGTCCCGGCGGTCGGGTTGACCCAGTACGGTGTCGCCCATATGGCGGCGGGCCGTGCCGCCGTGCTCCTGACGCTGGAGTTGCCGATCGCGGCGGCGACGGGTGCCCTGTTCGGCGGCGTGGACCTGACGGCAATGGAGTGGACCGGCGGACTGCTGATCCTGCTCGCCGCGGTCATCGACTCGCGGTCCCATGGGAGTGCGGCCGCAGAGATGCATTGAGGCTGCGGGTCTCGATGCTCGTGCCTGGTGCACGCCGATCCCAGGTATCCCCAGGGTGATGCACGACGAGCACGGGCCCCGTCCCCTTTATCATTGAAATCAAACGGTTCGATCGTGGTACGGGAACTGCAAGTTTCAGTGTTGGCGCCGGTAGCGTTACACGGGTTCTGTTGGAGCGCAGAGGCCAAGGACTCGCTGCCAGCGCCGCCCTTCCTCCCTTTCACCTCTTCCTGCGGCAGCGGCACGGCGGCCCCGATGCTTGGCATCCGGCAACGCTGATACACTAGCCCTCGATGACAAATCGGTAACCTCGCTGCCATGTCTCAGCCGGAAATGCCCTTCCTGCCGACCCCGGACGCCTCGGCGTCGTTGCTCGCTCGCGGGGAAGCGGCGGCCGCCCTGGCCCTGCGTCTGGTCGGGATCGGCACCTGGGAGGTTCTGCCCGATGGCAGCGGCGACATCGATGCCTGGCCGATGCGCTGGTCGATGGAGACTTGCCGCCTGCTCGGGCTCGAGCCGACCGAGGAGCCGCAGTCGCGTGGCGCACTGCGCCGCTCGATCGTCGCCGAAGACATGCTGGCTCGGGACGCCGTCGCCGACCCCGCGTGGCGCCAACGGCGTCCGTACACGGCAGAGTATCGCGTGCTGCGGCCGGACGGGGCCCTGCGTCATATCGTCGAGCAGGCCCACGTCTTCAGCGATCCGGCCGATGGCACGGAGCGCATCTTCGGCATCCTGCAGGACATCACCGATCGACGCCAGGCCGATCAGGCGCTGCGCGGGTACAACCAGCTTCTGCGCGGCATCACGCGTGCGCAGTCGCGTCTCATCGCGGGCCGTTCACGGCAGGAGACCTTCGGCGAGCTGCTTACGTGCCTGCTCAACTACACCGGCAGCGAGTTCGGGTTCATCGGCGAACGTATCGGCGTGTTTGAACGGGCCGAGCAGCTGCAGCTTTGCGCGACCGCCGGCACGGGATGGGATACTCCGGTCAGGGACTATTACGCCGGTCGCGAGCAAAGCCGGATCACGCTCGGCGACTGGGCCGGCGTGCTCGGGCTGAAGGACCGGCCGTTCATCTGCAATACGCCCGATCCTGCGGACGGAACGAGCGATCTGCTCCCGGGCCATCCCCCCGTGAACAATTACATGCTGATCCCGTTCGCGCACGACTACGGCGCCCGCGGTGTGATCGGGCTGGCCAACGCGCCGTCGGGATACAGTGCGCGGCTGCCGGGCAGACTCGATGCGGTGCTGAACACCTGCGCCTCGCTCGTCTGGGCGTACGGCGCCAACGAGCGGCGGCAGCGGGCGGAGGCCGAGCTGGTGTCTTTGAACGCCGAGCTCGAGCAGCGCATTCGGCGGCGTACGGCCGAGCTGGAGGCGGCGAACGCCGAGCTGGAGAGCTTCAGCTATTCGGTCTCTCATGACCTGCGCGCCCCGCTGCGAGGTATCGATGGCTGGAGCCTTGCGCTCATCGAGGACTACGGGCCCAGCCTGCCCGGACAGGCGCAAGGCTACCTGCGGCAGGTGCGGGAAGAGGTGCAGCACATGGGGCGCCTCATCGAGGACCTGCTGGAGATGTCTCGGGTCGCGCGCGTGGACCTCGCAGCCCAGCCCGTCGATCTCGCCGCCCTGGCGGGGCAGATCGTCGAAGGCTTGTGCCGCCAGTATCCGGACAGGGACGTGGAGTTCACCTCCGCGGCCGATTTGAAGGCAAACGGCGACGCGGGACTCCTGCGGGTGGCGCTGCAGAATCTCCTGGACAACGCCTGGAAGTTCACCGCCGGGCGATCGCCGGCGCGCGTGCACCTCGGTGCCCGCGCCACGCTCAACGAGACCGTCTATTTCGTCACGGACAACGGCGCCGGTTTCGATATGAACTACGCGGGCAAGCTGTTCAGCCCGTTCCGGCGCCTGCACCGCCAGAGCGAATTCCCCGGCACCGGCGTTGGGCTGGCGACGGTGCAGCGGATCGTCCGCCGTCACGGTGGCAGGATCTGGGCCGAATCGGCGCCCGGGAAGGGGGCGACATTCTTTTTCACACTCGCGAGCGGCACGTGAACACTGAGCGAACGATCCTGCTGGTCGAGGACAATCCCAGCGACGTGGAGCTGACGCGACGGGCACTGGTCCGCAAGCAGATCAGCAATTCCATGGTCGTCGCCAACGACGGCGAGGAGGCGCTCGAGATGCTGACGGCGCGTGAGTCGCACCGGCGCATTCACCCCGCGGTCATCCTCCTCGATCTGAATCTCCCGAAGGTGAGCGGCCTGGAGGTCCTGCGCCGGCTGCGCGCGGACGCCAAGACCAGGCTGATCCCCGTGGTGGTGCTGACGACCTCCAACGAGGAGCGCGACATAACCAGCAGCTACGCCCTGGGAGCAAACAGCTATATCCGCAAGTCCATAGATTTCGTGGCGTTCGCCGATACCATTGCGCAGCTCGGCCGCTACTGGCTGACGATTAACGAACCGCCGCCCGCGCAGGCGGCCAACGGCGTTGTGACTTGATCCGCGGTGCCGGCAGGCGCCGCTGGCACGCTGCCCGGCCATCCCCTACCATTGCGATTGCTCGGGTGCCCCCTCATCCTCTTCCGACGTCTTTACGTCTGGTACGACGATCCTAGGCCGGCACCCGAGCTTCGCGCATTTCGCGCGTGACTGCGGGCGCGGCCGAACTCAATCGCCGTTTCCGGCCCGGGTGTTGCTGGCGACGCTGAAGTGCCGACCGTCATCCAGACGCATCGCCGTCAACTGTCCGCCCCACACACAGCCGGTGTCCAGGCCGACCACGTTGTGGTCCTCGGTCCGCGCCGGCCCCAGGTGCAAC
>CAZTPK010000023.1:0-11741 GCA_964614765.1 uncultured Gammaproteobacteria bacterium | reverse complement strand
GCGCCGCCGGTACAGAACCCGGCTTACAGGCCGACTCTCACTGGAATCCCGCCAGGGCCGGCGTGTGTTCTGACGGCAGACCAGGTCAGCGGGGCTGATATTTTTCTATAAATTACCTCAGCTATGAAAGTTAACGTTATGAATCGCATAACGTTAGCACTTTTTGTCCTGCCTCAGGGTGGTCCTCAACCTCAGAGTCCAACGCTAAGTTGCTGTTCGAAACAGGGAATTTTTACTTATCCACATCCGAATTTCCTTGACACTTTTCAGACCCGGAACTTATAGTTCAAAAGGTGGGATAAAGTGGGAAAAAGTGGATCAACCACGCGGGGGAACGAGCGGTGTTCAGGGGCTTCACCCATCTGGCATTGGACGCGAAGGGGCGTCTGTCCGTACCGGCACGCTACCGCGAGCCGGTCGCCTCGGCCTGCGCCAATCAGCTGGTGGTCACCGTCAACCCGTGGGACAAGTGCCTGTGGCTGTACCCGGCGCCGGAGTGGGCGTTGGCCGAGGCCAAGCTCATGCAATTGTCGGATTCCGACAAGCTGGACCGGCGCACGAAGCAGATCCTGCGCGGCTATGCCACCGACTGCGAGCTCGACGGCCACGGTCGCATCCTCATTCCGCCGGAACTGCGCGAATTCGCCGGGCTGGCGCGCGACGTCGTCCTTCTCGGCCAGGGCAACCGCTTCGAGATCTGGAACAAGCCGGCGTGGGACGCGCGTCGCGACGAGTGGTTCGAGCAGGTGGATCAGCCTGCCGGGGAGCTGTCCGGGAAGTTGCGCGAGCTGTCGCTGTGATGGCGGCGCCGGTCGCCGCAACCGGCCACCGGCCCGTACTGCTCGAGGAGACGCTCACGGCCATGGCGATCCGTGTCGACGGCGTCTACGTCGACTGCACCTTCGGTCGCGGTGGCCACGCGAGCGAGATACTGCGCCGCATGGGGGAAGGGGGGAGACTGGTGGCGATAGACAGAGACCCGCAGGCAACAACCGCTGCCGCAGCGATGCGGGATCCGCGCCTGTCGTTCTGCCGTGGTTCCTTCGATCGCCTGCGCGAGTTTCTGGACGAGCTGGGCCTGTGCGGCCGGGTGGATGGCGTGCTGTTCGATCTCGGCGTCTCCTCTCCACAGCTTGATCAGCCGGAACGCGGTTTCAGTTTCCTTCGCGAGGGACCGCTCGACATGCGCATGGACCCCACGGCGGGCAGGTCGGCCGCGGAGTGGCTCGCGTCGGTGTCCGAGCGCGAGCTCGCCGACTGCCTGCACGAGTACGGCGAGGAGCGCCATGCACGACGCATCGCGCGCGCGATCGTCGCCGCGTGCGGGCAGCGGCCGCTGACGACCACGACCGCGCTGGCGGAGGTGGTCGCGCGCGCTCACCCGGCCTGGCCGCGTGGTCAGCATCCGGCCACCTGCACCTTCCAGGCGATCCGGATCTACGTCAACGACGAGCTGAACCAGCTCAAGCGCGGCCTGATCCAGGCGATGGATGTGCTCGCCGTCGGCGGGCGGCTGGTGGTCATCAGTTTTCACTCGCTGGAGGACAGGATCGTCAAGCAGTTCATGCGCCGGGAATCGGGGCACCTCGAGGAACCGGCACCTGCGGTCCCCGCCGCCAGGCCGCGCCTGCGCGTCCTCGGCAGGGCGGTGCGGCCCGGGGAGGCCGAGATCCGCGCCAATGCCCGCGCGCGCAGCGCGGTGTTGCGGGTCGCGGAGAGACTGGCATGAGACAAGTGCTTCTGCTCGGAGTGTTGGCGATTGCGGTGGTGAGTTCGGCCATCGCCGTGGTGGTCACGCGACACCAATCACGCACGCTGTTCGTCGAGCTGCAGGCCCTGGAGCGCGAGCGCGATCGCATGAACGAGGAGTGGGGCCAGCTGCAGCTCGAGCAGGCGACCTGGGGCGAGCACTCGCGCGTGGAAGAGATCGCTCACAGCAAGCTGCAGATGGTTCAACCGCAGCCCAAGTCGACGGTGATGGTCTCGCAATAATGGCCCAGCCCGCGACCCTCTATGCCGGAAGGCGGCTCACCGCCATCGCTCTGTTCATCGTCGCCGCCGTCGGACTGATCGGGCGCGGCATTGATCTGCAGTTCAGGGACCGGCAGTTTCTCCAGAGTCACGGCGACGCGCGCATACTGCGCGAGGTCAGGACGCCGGCGCATCGCGGGATCATCGTCGATCGCATCGGCGAACCGCTCGCCGTCAGCACGCCGGTGAGCTCGGTGTGGGCGAATCCCCGGAAGCTCGCGCTGAGTCCGGAGCAGTGGAAGAGTCTCGCGGCGACGCTCGAACTGGACCACAGCGTGCTGAAGGGCATGGTCGCCGCCCGCAAGGACAAGGACTTCGTATACCTCAAGCGCCAGGTTCCGCCGGACGTCGCGGCGCGGGTCGCCGCCGGAGGATTCCAGGGCGTGGGCATCGATCGGGAGTTCCGGCGTTTCTATCCGGCGGGAGAAGTGGCGGCGCATCTGCTGGGATTCACCAACGTCGACGACAACGGGCAGGAAGGTCTGGAGCTCGCCTACGATCACTATCTGCGGGGAACCCCTGGCGCCAAGCGCGTAATCAAGGACAATCTCGGCCGGGTCGTGGAGAACGTCGAGAATGTCCGGACCGCGGAGCCGGGGCGGAATCTCGTCCTGAGCATCGACAAACGCATCCAGTACGTCGCGTACCGCGAACTGAAGGCGGCCGTGTTCGCCAACCGCGCGCAGTCCGGCACCATGGTGATCCTCGACAGCCGCACCGGGGAGGTGCTGGCGATGGTCAACCAGCCCTCCTACAACCCGAACAATCGCAGCGGCCTGCGCGGCGAGTATTTCCGCAATCGCGCCGTGACCGACGTCTTCGAGCCGGGTTCCACGCTCAAGCCTTTCACCATTGCCGCCGCCCTGGAGACCGGCGAGTTCCAGCCCAGCACGCCGATCGAGACCGGGCCCGGCTATTTCAACGTCGGTCAGTACAAGGTTCGCGACATACACAACTACGGAACTCTCAATGTGGCGAGCGTGATCACCAAGTCGAGCAACGTGGGAGCGGCGAAGATCGCGCTGGCGCTCGAACCGCAGCGGCTGTGGCGCATGCTGAGCTCGTTGGGATTCGGCGCCCCGTCCAATACCGGCTTCCCCGGGGAGGCGCCGGGCCGACTGACCGACTTCCGCCACTGGCGGGAGATCGAGCAGGCGACGCTCGCCTTTGGCTACGGCCTGTCGGCGAATGCCCTGCAGCTCGCCCAGGCCTACACGGCGCTGGCCAACGACGGCACGTTGACGCCGGTGTCGTTCCTGAAGCTCGATCGCGCGCCGCCCGGACGGCGGGTGATGTCGCCCGCCACGGCCCAGGAGGTGCGCGCGATGCTCGAGACCGTCATCCGCAGCGGCACCGGCCGCCTGGCGCACATCGCCGGATACCGGGTGGCGGGCAAGACCGGCACGGTGCACAAGACCGCCGCGCGCGGCTACGCCGAGGATCGGTATTTGTCGTTGTTCGCAGGCATGGTGCCGGCCAGCAATCCGCGCCTGGTCGCGGTGGTGGTCGTGGACGACCCGCGCAACGGGGAGTATTTCGGAGGGCGCGTCGCCGCGCCTGTGTTCGGCAGCGTGATGCAGGAGGCACTGCGGCTGCTGAACATTCCGCCGGACGAGCCGCTGGAGAACGGCGAGCAGTTGTACGCCTATGTGCCGCCCGCGTCCGCTGAGTCCTTTGACGACATGGGGCATCGTCCCGAGCCATGACGATGACGGCGCCCGATCAGTCGCGACCGACGCTGAGCGAGTTGACCGCCGGGATCGCCGAAGTCGCGGCCGCGTACGACCGCCCGGTCAAGGGCCTCTCCCTCGACAGCCGGCGGGTGCGCGCCGGCGACCTCTTCTTCGCCACCACCGGCACGCGCCGGCACGGTCGCGACTTCATCGACGCGGCAATCGCCGCCGGCGCGGTGGCCGTCCTGGTCGAGGACGAAGGGACACCGTCGGCGAGCCTGCGAGGAGCGGTTCCGGTCATCGGAGTTCCCGGACTCGGCGGCCGGGTCGGGGAGATCGCGTCGCGCTTCTTTGGCGACCCCTCGGCACGGTTGAAGGTCATTGGCGTGACCGGCACCAATGGCAAGACCACCGTCTCCAACGTGATCGCCCAGGCGCTGAGTCGTATTGCCGCCATGAAGCCCTGTGGCGTCATCGGTACGCTCGGCATCGGCTTCCCCGGGGCGCTCGAGGCCGACGGATCGACCACGCCCGACCCCGTGAGCCTGCAACAGCATCTCGCCCAGATGCGCGACCGCGGCGCCCGCTGCGTGGCCATGGAGGTGTCCTCGCATGCCCTGGATCAGGCGCGCGTGGCGGGCGTGCATTTCGCCGCCGCCGCGTTCACGAATCTGACGCGCGATCATCTGGATTATCACGGCACCATGGAGAGCTACGGCGCTGCCAAGCGCGGCCTGTTCCTGATGCCCGATCTCGGCGCCGCGGTGATCAATGTCGACGACCCGTTCGGTCTCTCGCTGCTGGATGTCCTCCCCGCGCGCGTGCCGGCGTACGCGTGCACCCTCGGGACCGTCGAATCCGCGGGACGTGCGACGCTGCTCCGGGGTTCCGCGATATCGGTGTCGCGCACGGGCCTGTCGATGACGGCGACGTCGACGGGGCGGGAGCTGCGGCTCCGCGCATCGCTGCTCGGTCGGTTCAATGCCGCGAACCTGCTGCTGGCGTTCGCGACGATCACCGCGCTCGGCGCCACGTGGGAAGAGGCCGCAGAGGCGCTGCAGGGCGCGAAAGGCGTACCAGGGCGCATGGAGGCGTTCCAGACCGGCGAGGACGGCCCGCTGGTGCTGGTCGACTATGCGCACACCCCGGACGGGCTGCGGCAGGTGCTGCAGTCCGCGCGCGAGCTCTGTCGCGGCCGCCTGTGGTGCGTATTCGGCTGCGGGGGCAACCGCGACCCCGGCAAACGTCCGGTGATGGGTGCCGTCGCCGCGGAGCTGGCGGACAGCATCATCGTGACCAGCGACAACCCGCGTGACGAGGACCCGGCGGCGATCATCGCCCAGATCGTCGAGGGCATCCCCGCGCCGGTGCCAGTGCTGACCGAGGTCGACCGGGAGCGCGCCGTGAGGAGCGCCATCCACGGCGCGCGCCGCGAAGACGTCGTCGTCGTCGCAGGCAAGGGCCACGAGGAGTATCAGGAGATCCGCGGCCAGCGCCTGCCGATGAGCGATCGGACGCTGGTGATGGCCGCGCTGAGGGAGCGGAGATGATGTTCGCCATGAAGCTCAGCGAGGCCTGCGCGATACTGCGCGCGGAGATGCACGGGGCCGACGTCGAGATCCACGGCGTCAGCACGGACACCCGTTCCATTCAATCCCGGCAGCTGTTCGTGGCTCTGCACGGTCCCCGCCACGACGCCCATGATTTCCTCAACGATGCCGTCAAGGCCGGCGCGGCGGCGGCGCTCGTCGACAGGGAGGTCGCCGCGCCGTTGCCCTTCATAAGGGTCGCGGATACGCGTCTCGCGCTGGCGCAGCTCGCGACCCACTGGCGCGCGACCTTCGCGATTCCGCTCGTTGCGGTCACCGGCAGCAACGGCAAGACGACGGTGAAGGAGATGACCGCCTCGATACTGATGCAGCGGGGCAACGTGCTGGCGACGCGCGGAAACCTCAACAACGACATCGGCGTGCCGCTGACCCTGTTGGACCTTGGAGGCGAGCACGAATTCGCCGTCGTCGAGATGGGCGCCAATCACCCGGGGGAGATCGCGCAGCTGTGCCGGATCGCCCGCCCCACGGTCGCCGTCATCACCCTTTGCGCGCCAGCGCACTTGGAAGGGTTCGGAAGCATAGAAGGCGTCGCGCGCGCAAAAGGCGAGATCTTCGCCGGTCTTTCCGATGACGGCCGCGCCATCCTCAACGCCGACGATCCCTACGTGGATCTCTGGCGCAAGCTGGCCGGGCGCCGACCGGTCACGACCTTCGGGCTGAATCACGACGCCGATGTCTCCGCCCGGATGCTGGCCAGCGACGACCCCGGCCGCACGGCCTTCACGATGCGCACGCCGCGTGGAGAGGCGACCGTGCATCTGCCATTGCCTGGGCGGCACAACGTCATGAATGCGCTCGCGGCCAGTGCCTGCGCGCTAGCCGCCGGCGTTGACATGGAGGCGGTCTGCGCCGGGCTGGAGTCCATGCGCGCGGTGGCTGGCAGGCTGGTCATCGGCAGGGGTTTGGGCGGCGCCTGCATCATCGACGATACCTACAACGCCAATCCGTCCTCGATGAAGGCGGCAATCGACGTGCTGGTGGGCTATCCCGGCGAGCACTGGCTGGTCATGGGCGACATGGGCGAACTCGGCGCCGAGGCGGCCAGCCTGCACTACGACGTCGGCGAGTACGCGCGCGCCCGCGGCGTGGAGCGTCTGTTCGCGCTCGGCGAGCTCAGCAGACAGGCGGCGGCGGGATTTGGCAGCGGCGGACGCCATTACGCGGAAGCCGAGAGCCTGATTGCCGCGCTGCGGCCCTGCCTCGCCGCCAACGTCAACGTGCTGGTGAAAGGCTCCCGCGCCATGAGGATGGAGCGCATCGTGCAAGCCATCAAGCAAGGATCCTGATCATGCTCCTCCTCCTGTCGGAGTGGCTGGCCCAGTACGAAAGCGGATTCAACGTCACGCAGTACATCACGCTGCGCGCGATCCTCGGGATGCTGACCGCCCTCCTCATCTCCCTGCTGGCGGGGCCGTACGTGATCCGCGGTTTGAGCCGCTACCAGCTCGGCCAGAGTGTGCGCGACGACGGGCCGAAGACGCACCTGAGCAAGGCCGGCACTCCGACCATGGGCGGCCTGCTCATCCTGTTGTCGATCACATTGAGCACGCTGCTTTGGGGCGAGCTCCGCAATCGCTTCGTCTGGGTGGTGCTCGTGACCATGCTGGCATTCGGCGCGATCGGCTGGATGGACGACTGGCTGAAGGTCAGCCGCAGAAACGCCAGGGGGCTGTCCGCGCGTTACAAATATTTCTGGCAGTCGGTGTTCGGACTGGGCGCGGCGGTCGTTCTGTTCGCCACCGCGCAGACCGACGTGGAGACGCAGCTCATCCTGCCGTTCGTCAAGGCGGTGGCGCTGGACCTCGGGTGGGTGTATCCACTGCTCGCGTACTTCGTCATCGTCGGCAGCAGCAACGCCGTAAACCTGACCGACGGTCTCGACGGCCTGGCGATCCTGCCCACCGTGCTGATTGCCACCGCTCTCATGGTGTTCGCGTATCTGGCCGGCCACGTCAACTTCGCCAAGTATCTGGGCATCCCCTACATCGCGGGCGTCGGCGAGGTCTGCGTGATCTGCGGGGCGATCGCGGGCGCCGGCCTCGGCTTCCTGTGGTTCAACACCTATCCCGCGCAGGTCTTCATGGGCGACATCGGGGCGCTGGCCCTAGGCGCGGCGCTCGGCGTAATCGCCGTGGTCGTGCGGCAGGAGCTGGTGCTCTTCATCATGGGCGGCGTGTTCGTGGTCGAGACCGTCTCGGTGATCCTGCAGGTGGCCTCCTTCAAGCTCACGGGCAAGCGCATTTTTCGCATGGCGCCTCTGCATCACCATTTCGAGCTGAAGGGCTGGCCGGAGCCGCGCGTCATCGTCCGATTCTGGATCATCACCGTGATCCTGGTTCTGATCGGGCTCGCGAGCCTGAAGATACGATGAGGTACGTGCCGCGATGAGCGAAGCGCTGGACATGACATCACGGGACACGCCCGCCGGGAACGGTACGACCGTCATCATCGGCATGGGCAAGACCGGGCTGTCGTTCGCGCGCTTCCTGCGCCGCCACGGCCAGCAGTTCGCCATTACGGATACCCGCCGCGAGCCCCCCGGCGTGGCCGCGCTGCGCGCCGAGATGCCCGGTGTGCCGGCGTACTTCGGCGCCGACGGAGAGCAGTTGCTGCGCGGAGCCCGACGGGTGCTGCTGAGCCCGGGCGTCTCGGCCCGCGAGCCGGCGGTTGCCGCCGCCATCGAGCGCGGCGCGGAGGTGATCGGCGATATCGAGTTGTTCGCCCGTCACGCCGATGCTCCGGTGGTCGCGATAACCGGCGCCAACGGCAAGAGCACCGTGACCACGCTGGTGGGGGCGATGGCGGAGCGCGCCGGCATTGACGTGCGCACCGGCGGCAATCTCGGCACGCCCGCTCTCGACCTACTGGGCGGCGAAAGTCCTGACCTCTATGTGCTGGAGCTCTCCAGTTTTCAGCTCGAGACCGTCACCTCGCTCAATGCGAAGGCGGCGGCGGTGCTGAACATCAGTCCGGACCACATGGACCGCTATTCGACCCTGGAGGAGTACGCGGCGGCCAAGCGCCGCATATACCGCGGTACCGGCGTCATGATCATGAACGCCGATGACGCGACGGTGATGCGTATGGCCGAGCCGGCGCGCGAGCGCGTTCTGTTCTCGCTGCATGCGCCGGAGACCGACGCCGATTTCGGTGTGCTCGATGCCGGCGGCGAGCCCTGGCTCGCACACGGAGGACGGCGATTGATGCCGGCGCGCGAGATGCGCATCAAGGGGATGCATAATGTGGCCAACGCCCTGGCAGCCCTGGCGCTGGGTCACGCCGCGGGGCTGCCCGCCGAGCCGATGCTTCAGACACTGCGCGAGTTCCCCGGGCTGCCTCACCGCTGCCAGTGGGTAGGCCGCGCGCACGGCGTGGACTGGTTCGATGACTCCAAGGGGACCAACGTCGGCGCGACGGTGGCGGCCATACTGGGTCTGGGCGCGGATCGCCCGGTGGTCTTGATAGCCGGCGGCGACGGCAAGGGCCAGGACTTTTCCGAGCTGGCCGGCGCCGCGCGCAATCGGCTGCGCGGGGCGGTGACCATCGGCCGCGACGGCCCGGCGATAGCCGCGGTGCTGCAGGACGTGGTGGCGGTTGCGCAGGCCCGCGACATGCAGGATGCGGTCGCGCGCGCGGCGGACATGGCGCAGCCCGGCGACGCCGTGCTCCTCTCGCCGGCGTGCGCCAGCTTCGACATGTTCCGCGACTACGTCCACCGGGGCGAGGTCTTTGCCGCGGCCGTCAGGGAGCAATTGGCGTGAGTCCCGGCGTGGCCGCAAGAGACCCGGATGCCGAGGCCGGCCGCGAGCGCGAGGAACGTGTGCGGCTTCTCTATGGGGCCTTCGCCAACAACGATCCGTGGCTGCTGTCCGGGGTCATCGTGCTGCTGGTCATTGGGCTGGTGATGATGACCTCGGCATCGATCACCGTCGCCGACAGAAACTACGGCGATGCGCTCTACTTCCTGTGGCGCCAGCTGATGGCGCTGGGAATCGGCCTGTGCCTGTCGATCGGAGTGCTGAGGACGCCACTGGACGTGCTGCAGCGACTGAGCAGCGTTCTACTGCTTTTCGCGCTGGTGCTGCTCGTTCTGGTCGTGGTCCCCGGGATCGGGCACGAGGTCAACGGCAGCATGCGCTGGATGAAGATCGGGCCGTTGACGCTGCAGGCCTCGGAAGTGGCCAAACCCTGCGTGGTGCTTTACCTGGCGGCGTACCTGGTCCGTCATGGGGATCAGGTGCGCACGCAGTTCATCGGTTTCATCAAGCCGATACTGGTGTTGATGATCATCGCGGTCCTGCTGCTGCTGGAGCCCGATTACGGCGCCGCGGCAGTGCTGTTCACCACCTGTCTGGGCATGCTGTTCCTCGCCGGCGTGTCGCTGCAGCGGTTCCTGCTGTGGGGCGTCGTTGCGGTCGCGGCGCTGGCGACCGTCGCAATGCTGAAGGCCTACCGGCTGACTCGCCTGATGACGTTCACCGATCCGTGGGCGGACCCCTACGACACCGGCTTCCAGCTCACGCAGGCCCTCATCGCCTTCGGGCGCGGCGAGTGGCTCGGTGTCGGCCTCGGCTCGAGCATCCAGAAGATGTTCTATCTTCCCGAGGTTCACACCGACTTCGTGTTCGCGGTGATCGCCGAGGAGCTGGGCTTCGTCGGGACGGCGACGGTGATCGTGCTGTTCCTGTTCGTCGTCTGGCGGTGTTTCCACATCGGCGGCGAGGCCCTCCGCAGCGGCAGGGCCTTCCAGTCCTACATTGCCAACGGGGTAGGCCTGCTCATCGGGTTGCAGGCGTTCGTGAACATAGGCGTGAACATGGGCGTGCTGCCGACGAAGGGCCTGCCTCTGCCGTTCATAAGCTACGGCTCGAACAATCTCATGATGAGCTGCGTGGCAGTCGCCCTGGTGCTGCGGGCGGCCTACGAGAGCCGCCAGCCGCCGCGAGTCTGGTCGAGGAAGGTACCGCATGCGCATTGATACGTCACCACGGCGAATGACGAGGCCCGTGCTCATCATGGCCGGCGGCACGGGCGGGCATATCTTCCCGGCGTTGGCCGTCGCACGGCGCCTGCGCGAGCGCGGTGTGCCGTTGCTGTGGATGGGCAGCCGAGCCGGCATGGAGAATCGCATCGTGCCGCAGGCGGGAATCCGGCTGCTGACCCTTGCCGTGACCGGCCTGCGTGGCCGGGGCGCGCTGGCCTTGCTCGGCGCGCCGTTCAAGCTGTCGCTCGCCCTGTCGCAGGCGCTGGCGCTCATGCTTTGCAACCGTCCCGCTGCGGTCCTGGGGATGGGAGGATTCGCGAGCGGCCCCGGCGGGCTGGCAGCATGGCTGTTGCGCGTGCCGCTGCTGCTGCACGAGCAGAATGCCGTGCTGGGCTACACCAACAGGCTGCTGGCCCCGCTGGCCACGCGCCTGATGGAGGCGTTTCCAGGGACGTTCCAGCGACCGGGCGCGGTGCACACCGGCAATCCGGTGCGCGCGGAGATCGCCGCCATCTGTCCGCCGGAGGATCGTGCCCGCGAGGCGGGCCGTTTGCGCATCCTGGTGTTGGGAGGAAGCCAGGGGGCCCGGGTGCTCAACGAGATCGTACCGGCCGCGCTGGCGGAACTGCGGATCGCCGCCGCCGACGGCCGATGGCCCCCCGCAACCGCGATCGAGGTCTGGCACCAGGCGGGCGCCGGCAAGCTCTCTGACACCCGCGACGCCTATGCGCGCGCGGGCATCGTGGCCCGCTTGGAGGAGTTCATCGAGACGATGGAGAGCGCGTACGCATGGGCCGATCTAGTGATCTGCCGTGCCGGCGCGATGACGATCGCCGAGATCAGCGCGGCCGGCGTCGCCTCGGTACTGGTTCCCTATCCCCATGCGGTCGACGACCACCAGACGGCCAACGCCGCCTATCTCACGGCCGCGCAGGCGGCATTGGTGATACCGCAGGACGACCTGACACCGCAGGGGCTCGCCGAGGTCATCCGCGGGCTGAGCGCCGAACCGCGCGAGCTTCTGCGCATGGCGATCGCGGCGCGGCGCGCGGGCCGACCGCAGGCCACGGACGAGGTCGCGGAGCTTTGCATGGAGGTGGCCTATGCGTGAGCGGCGCGGCGGCGCGATGGGGCGGGTGCATCGGATACATTTCATCGGCATCGGCGGCGCCGGCATGGGCGGAATCGCCGAGGTCCTGCACAACCTCGGATATACCGTCACCGGGTCGGATCTCGGCATGAACGCCATGGCCCGTCACCTGCAGTCCCTGGGCCTGCGGGTCTACACCGGCCACGATGCCGCGAACGTCGCCGGCGCCGACGTCGTGGTGTACTCCTCCGCCGTGACCTCCGAGAATCCGGAGTTCGTGGCGGCGCGCGAACAGCGCATCCCGCTCGTTCCGCGCGCACAGATGCTCGCCGAGCTGATGCGCTTCCGGC
>CAZTPK010000022.1:0-11797 GCA_964614765.1 uncultured Gammaproteobacteria bacterium | reverse complement strand
ATACGTAGCCGACCAGCAGCCATCAGCCCCGATGCAGCGTCGACGTTATCGATGATCCATCGCAGCTTTGAGGCGGAGAAATACGGATCCAGCGGCAGCCCGGCCCGCGCCAGCGTCAGCTCCTCCGCCCCCGTCGCGCGGAGGCGGGCGATGGCGTCCGCGGTACGGTTGTCCTGCCAGACTATCGCGTTGCAGATGGGTTTGCCCGTCTCACTGTCCCAGGCAATCACCGTTTCCCCCTGGTTGTCGATGCCGATGCCAGCCGCGCCGACGGCGTGCCGCGCACCCTGTTTCACGGACGCCAGCAACTCGAGCGCGTCGTGTTCCACCCACCCCGGCCGCGGAAGGATTTGGCGATGGGACAGGACATCGAGCGTGACGAACTCGCCGTTCACGTCCAGGCGGTGAACCTTGGTAGCGGTCGTTCCCTGGTCGATGGCGATGACAAATTCGGCGAGAGAATCAGGGTGCGGCATTGGTCAATCCTCCTCGATGCGGATCTCCACGCGACTCCCACGCACCGACTGCGGCGGCACTGGGATCTCGAGGCGGCGCAGCCGCCCGAGCGCGACGCGTTGCCGCCAGATCTCGCGCTCATCGACGAACACACGCAGCATGCCGCGGGCAGCGCACAGCGGCCGCACGTGCAGCGGCAGCGGCGGGAGATCCGTCGCGGCCGCCACGTAGCGTTGCGGGCAGGCGTACTGCAACGGCGCAGCGGCCGAGATTGCGGCGGATGGCGCCAGCGTTGGCAGCTCACCGCGCAAGGCCCTCGCCATCGCACCAGCCACTATCCGCCCTTCGCGCCATGCGCGCCACGCCGGTTCGACCGGTCGCAGCACGTTTCCGGCCGCAAAATAGACCGAGTCGGAGCAGCGGCCGTACTGATCCACTGCCGGTCCACCCGTACCTGGATCAAGATCCAGGTGACTTCCGCGAACCAGGGCCGATTCGGGCACGAACTCCCCGCTGAAGATCACCCCGTCGCACGCGAGGCGCTCCCGCCTTCCTTGGCGCGCGATCTGCACACCGGTGACCTTGGCTTGGCCCTCGATGGCCACCAACTCGGTGCCGGTGAGCAGCCGCGTGCCGAACGCCGCCGCCGCGATGCGCCCGAGCCTGGGAAACGCCGTGGCGCAACTGGCGGATTCGATCATGGCCGCCGCGCGCGCGCCGGCGTGCCGCAGGGTCAGCAGCGCCGAATAGGCGACGAGTTCGCTGCCGACGATTACCGGTCGGCGAAACGGTCGAAAATGCTTCAGATGCACGAACTGCTGCAGGGCCCCGGTGGTCATGACGCCCCATGGCCGTGTACCGGAGACGAGCCGCGCGCTGCGCGTCGTCTCGCGCGTGCCTGTGGCCAGCAACACGTGGCGCCCGCATATGCGCCGCATACCCACCGGCGATCTCACCTCCAACACTCCCTGGGGGTGGATCGAAACGACCGAGGTCCGGCACATCACGTCGACGCCGCGAAGCGCGGCAGTCAGTCGCCTCGCATAGTCCGGTCCGCGCAGGAGGCGGCCGAACTCGGCGACACCGAATGCGCGGTGATCACAATGCCTGGGCACCCCGCCCAGATCGGCTTCCCGCTCGATTAGGAGCAGGTCGCGCACGCCCCGGTCCCGAAGTTCACATGCGGCCGCGATACCGGCAGGACCGCCTCCGACGATCACCACGTCATACTCGTCGGCTGTCTTCATCGCGTGATCACCTCTGCATCGAGATCGGGCAGCCGACCGCGGGCAAGCTCCGCGACTCGCGCACTGCAATAGAAACCCTGGCATCGCCCCATCATGCATCGAGTGCGCCGCTTCAGGCCGCCGATATTGCCCGCGGCCAACGGCCCTTGAAGTGCCGCCTCGATCTCGCCCCGCGTCACCTGTTCGCAGTGACATACGATCTCGACCTCGCCCGGCTGCTGATAAGATCGTGGCAGGGCCTCGCACAGGTTTGGTACCGGCGTCCAGCGCATACGGGCTGGCGTGCGGAGCGTGCCAATGCTCGCCACGTACAATTCCGCCACGTAGGAGGCAATACCGAGTGCGGCCGTCAGGCCGGTCGAGCGGATTCCGCCCACGGTGATCCAGGGCTGGGCGGCGTCGACATCGATCTGGTAATCCTTGTACTGCGTGGCCGGGCGTAAGCCCGCATACACCGCGGTCACCGGCTGGTCCGCCAGCGCTGGCACGATGCGGCGCCCGCGCTTGATGAGGTCCGCCAACACGTTCGCCTCCACCGTGGCGAGCTCCCGCGACTCCTGTTCTTCAGCGGTTGGCCCCACCAGCAAGTTGCCGAAGGCCGTGCGGCACACTAGTACGCCCTTGGTCTTCTCGGTCGGAACGGGAAGGATGATGGCCGAGACGAGGCGCGCCGCGGCCTTGTCGAAGACCACGAACTGTCCCTTGCGCGGCCTGATCTCGAACGAACTGGGCCGGTGCATCCGCTCGACGATATCGCCGTAAAGTCCCGCGGCGTTGACAACGGTTCTTGCCTGGACCTCGCCTTTCGTCGTTGCCAACCGCCAGATGCCGTTGGCGTACGTTGCCCCTCTGACCTCGGATTTCGTGCGCACCTCGCCGCCGTACGCGATCCCCTGCAGCGCGTAGGCCAGCGGCGCCGACCAGGGATCGATGACATGCTCACGCGGCACCAGAACGGCGCCCAGCGCGCCGGCACGTAGGTGAGGTTCACGCCGGTACAGATCATCGGGGTCGATCTGCTCGACATCGGATACACCGTTCCCGTGCGACTGCCTTACTATAGCCGGCAGCCGCTTCAGCTCCTCGTCACTCCACGCGACGACCACCGCGCCTGTCTCGAGCAGAGGGAGGTTGAGCTGACCGCGTATCGCTAGGTATTCCGCATATCCTGCACGGATGCAGCGCAGTTCCAGACTACCGGGCGGCGCATCGAAGCCGGTGTGCAGAATCGCGCTATTGCCCTTGCTCGCCCCAGAGAGGATGTCCGCGCCGCGCTCGAGCAATACGGCTCGCGCGCCGCCCAGCGAGAATCGGCGCAGCATCGCGCCGACGACACCACCGCCGATGATGGCTACATCATGGATCACGGAATACGTATCGGGATGGGTCGGACGCGCCGGGCGGCATCGAGAGCGCCGGCAAAAAAAGGGTGTCACCGTTGCCGATGACACCCTTCGAGCAACTACGGGTCACGCCGTCTATCTGATTTCGCCGATTGCCCGCTCCGCGGCGGCTATCTCCGCCTGGCGCTTGGCGACGGCCTCCGGCGTCAGTGGCGGTCCTGCAAAGCGCTTGCGCTCGACCGTCCACCAGATCACGCCCAGCGCGATCAGCCCCCAGAAGAGCAGGTAGCCCACCTTCTGGTTGGGCGGCTGGACGCCAACTATGATCAGCAGAATGCAGCCGATGATGGCGAGAACGGCGATGGGCTTGGACAGGGCGCCGAGGTTGAACGGCCCCTTTTTCGTCCAGGTCTTGCCCTCGGTCACCAGACCTGCCGCGATGGGCATGACATAGGAGACATAGAGGAACACTGCGCAGCCCGTCGACAGCACCACGAACACGTTGCCGTAGAGGGTGGCCGCGATTGCCAGCCCCGCACTGGCCCAGATCGCCACGGCCGGTGTGCGATATTTCCTGCTGACCTTGCGCAGCGATCCGGAAAACCACGGCACGCCGCCATCGCGCGCGAAGGCGAACAGCATGCGCGAGCACGAAGTCAGGCCGGCAAGCGCGCAGAGATAGTTGGCCACGACGATCACCACGATCAGAAGGTCACGCAGCCAGACGGCCTTGATCTGCTCCAGGACGAGGTTGAAGGACGTCCAGCCTTTTGCGGCGCCCTCGGCGACCGACGGCAGCACCAGCACGAAGGAACAGACCATGACGTAGCCGAACACCCCCGACCAGAGCACCGAGTGGATCATGCCCTTCGGCACCTCCGAGGCCGCGTTGCGGGTCTCCTCGGAGGTGTGACCGGAGGCGTCGAATCCGGTGATGGTGTACACGCCCTGCAGCAGACCGAGGAAGAAGGCGACGCCGACCGCCGGCATGAAGGCGGCCAGCCAGCGATCCCCCGCCGGGGCCCAGACATCTCCACCCGCCGCGCCGGTCATGTCCGTGAACGTGAACAGGCGGCTGAACTCCAGGCTCGGCGCCACCGCCAGCAGCGTGATGGTCAGCAGCGTCGCCCCGGCGAAGATGAGATAGCCGGAGAAGTCCGTCAGTTTCGTGGTCAGTCCGATGCCGTAGTGATTGATTATGGCTTGGCTAATGGTGATGACTGTCAGGAAAATGGTCTGGGTCCACCAACCACGGTCGAACATGGCTGCGGACGTCCAGGAGCTCGTATCCATTCCGAGCGCCAGTCCCAAGAACAGGTCGCGGAACAGCAGGAACACGCCGAAGTTCACCGATGAAACCACGAACATGAGTCCTAGCAGGTTCAGCCAGGCGGCCGTCCAGCCGTAACCCCTGTTGCCGAGCATGGACGCCCAGTGATAGATGCCGCCAGCCGTGGGGTAGGCCGAGGCGACCTGCCCCAGCGAACAAGCAACCAGCAGAGCAAATGCGCATGCAAGCGGCCAGCCGATACCGAGCGAGGCCCCTCCCGCCGCGGACAAGGAGAGCGGAAAGGCCGTGATGCCGCCCGCAAGGATGCAGATGATACTGAAAGAGATAGCGAAGTTCTGGAACAGCCCCATACGGCGATGGAGCTCCTGCGCGTACCCCATGCTGTGGAGAATTCGTACGTCTTCGTGCTCGGCGTGCTCGGATTCCGCCGCCGTTGTCTGCTGCGCTGCTTTCATCTAGCCCCCCGTTTCTGACCGTCCGGGTGCTTCGCTGGTCGCGATTCGCTCGCAAGCCGACACAGACTCCCAGCGAACCACCACTTCCAGTCGCTGTGTTTGTTGACCGCTCCCCGTTTAGGATTCTGTTACACCCCCCGAATGGTTGTAAAGCGAAAAATCGTGCTGCGACTGCGATCCACTGACTCAGTTCCGCGTGAACCAATGCCCTGCAAATACAGCATCGGCAGATCGGTCGGCGATGCGCGTGAAGCACGCGCCCCCCGGCGCCGGGCCGTCGTCAGCGCCAGTAAGTCCCAGTTTTCAATCGGCTGAACCCGCGTATGGCGGGCCTGGTGCATCGAGACGCTGAAAGGGCGGCGGCATCCTCCTCGACACCGCGCAGCCCTCCCCGACGCCTGCCCGTACCCGCGGGCACATGCTCCACTCGGTGCGGAACCGCTCCATTCTAGCGCCAAGCCACGGGTGGCCACGCCCGGCGGGGACCGCAACGGCGCACGCTCAGCTCAGCTCGCCGCGTATCGCTTTTTCGAACATTTGACGCATCTCCGCATGTCCCGCCGGCCGCGGGTTGCCGCCCGTGGACGGGTCGTCCACCGCCATGGGCGTGAGCACGTCGAGATCGGCCTCCTTCACCCCGAGCTCCGCGAGCGTGTGCGGAATGCCGATCTCCTTGCGGAGCGCCAGCACCCATTGCTGAACGGCATCGAATCCGGGGTTGGCGAGATTCAGATAACGCGCCAGCCGCGTGAGCTTCTCCTCGATGGCCGGACGGTTGAACGCCAGCACATAGGGCATCACCACGCCATTGGTCTCGCCGTGATGCGTGTTGTACAACGCGCCGACCGGGTGGCTCAACGAATGGATGGCGCCCAGCCCCTTCTGGAACGCGGTGGCCCCCATGCTCGCGGCCGCCAGCATGTGCGCGCGCGCGGCGATGTTCCTGCCGTCCTTCACGGCCATCGGCAGCCACTCCTTCACGAGGCGCATCGCCTCCAGGGCGATACCGTCGGCGAGCGGGTGGAATCCGGGAGCACAATAGGCCTCCAGATTGTGCGCCAGCGCGTCCATGCCGGTGGCGGCGGTGATGCGTGGGGGCAGGCCCACCGTGAGCTCCGGATCGGCGATGACGATCGCGGGCATCATCTTCGGGTGAAAGATGATCTTCTTGATGTGCGTCGCTTCGTCGAGGATCACCGAGGCGCGTCCGACCTCCGAACCCGTGCCGGCGGTGGTCGGCACGGAGATCGTCTGCGCCACCCCCGCCGGATCCACGCGCGTGTACCAGTCCTCACGATCCTCGAAGTCCCACAACGGCCGCTTCTGGCCAGCCATCAGGGCGATTGCCTTGCCGACGTCCAGAGCGCTGCCGCCGCCGAAGGCGATCACGCCGTCGCAGCCCTGCTGCCGGTAAAAGGCGACCCCCTCCTCGACGTTCCTGCCGACCGGGTTGGCCTGGATGTCGGAGAACACGCAGTCGCCGAGTCCGGCGGACTTCAGCGAGGCCACGGCGCTGTCGATCATCGGCAGCTTCCGCAGGCCTGGATCGGTGACCAGCAGCGGCCGTCTGATGCCGAGTTCCCTGCACGCAGCCGGCAGCTCAGCGATGCGGCCGGGTCCGAAGCGCACCGACGTCGGATAGTTCCAGTTGCGGGTCAGGCTCTTGGGATCGATGGTCATTTCGCAGGTTCTCTCAAATCGCGATTCGCAGATGGTAGGACTTGGGCCGCGTCAGCTGCTCGTAGCCGACGCGGGACAAGGTGCAGCCGCGGCCGGAATCCTTGACTCCGGTCCAGGCAAGCGCCGGGTCGAGGTAATCGCAGCGGTTCATGAACCACGTGCCCGTCTCCACCGCGTCGCCTATGCGCAATGCGGCGTCGGCATCCATCGTCCAGATCGACGCGGTGAGGCCGAAGTCGCTGTCGTTCATCAGCACGATGGCTTCCTCGTCGCTCCGCACCTTCATGATGCCGATGACCGGCGCGAAGCTCTCCTCGCGCATGATCCGCATAGAATGGCTCACGTCGACCAGCACCTGCGGGGCCATGTAGGGCGTGCCCTCCTTGTCCGCCGGGAACTCCTTCGGGTCTATGAGTGATCGCGCTCCGGCGGCAACCGCCTCGCGGACCTGACCGCGCGCGAACTCCGCGGCGCGGGTGCGCACCATGGGCCCGAGGTTCACGTTGGGGTCCAGGGGGTTGCCGAGACGGTATTGGCGCGTCAGCGCCACGAAGCCGTCGACGAACTGATCGTAGACTTTTTCGTGCACGTAGATCCGCTCGATGCCGCAGCACGACTGACCGGAATTGAAGAACGCGCCATCGACGAGGTTCTCCACGGCATGCGCCAGATTGCAGTCCGGACGGACGTAAGCGGGATCCTTGCCGCCCAGTTCAAGTCCGGTTCCGATGAAGCGGCTGGAGGCCGCCTTCTGGACCGCATGCCCTCCCTCGACCGATCCCGTGAAGGCGACGAAGTCGACCATCGGCGAGGCGATCATCGCCGCCGCCTGTTCGTGCGTGCAGTGCAGGAACTGGAACACGCCCTCGGGCAGGCCGGCCTCGCTGAAGCACTCGGCGAAGCGTTCGGCGCACAACGGCGTCTGGTTGGAGTGCTTCAGTATCACTGCGTTGCCCGCCATGATCGCCGGCACCACGGAGTTCACCGAGGTGAGATACGGGTAGTTCCACGGCGCCAGCACCAGCACGACGCCGAGCGGCTCGCGCCGCACGAATCGGCGAAAACCTTCCTTCGGCCCGGCGTCGATGTCCGCGAGGGCCGACGGGGCGATGGCGATCATGTGCCGAGAGCGTTCCTCGAGCCCGCGTACCTCGCCGGGCGACTGGCTGACGGGGCGACCCATCTGCCAGGTGATCTCCTCGGCGATCGCCTGTTTGCGCGCCACGAAGGCGTCGACGAAACGCGTGCAGATGGCGGCGCGCTCCGAGAGCGCGACGTGGCGCCACGCGGCCTGCGCCTTGCGCGCCCGTCCGAGCGCGGCGCCTATCTGCTCGTCGGTGGCAAGCGGCCGCTCCACGTAGACGCTGCCGTCCACCGGTGTGATGGTCTTCTGTAACTCGGTCATGATTCCTCGGTCGTCGCGATGTGCTTGCCGTCAGATGATCTCAAAATAGCGCTCCAGCTCCCAATCCGTGATCGCCTTCCGGAACTGGCGCTCCTCCCACTCGCGCGATGCCGCGAAGTGTTCCACGAACGCATCGCCCAACCACGCCCGTGCGGCCGTCGAGCCCTTCAGGCGCTGCGCCGCGTCCCACAGCGTCGGCGGCAGGGACAGCTTCTTCGGCAGCTTCTGCTCGTAGGCGTTGCCCTCGATGGGTTTGCCCAGCTCGGCCTTGGTCTCGATGCCCCAGAGCCCGGAGAGCAGCGCGGCAGCCAGCGCGATGTACGGATTGGCATCCGCCGCGGCGATGCGGTACTCCACGCGCTGGGACTTCGTGGAGCCGGGAATGACGCGCAGCGCGCAGGTGCGGTTCTCGACTCCCCAGGTGGCCTCCGTCGGCGCCCAGAACCCCGGGATCAGCCGTGAGAAGGAATTCACGGTCGGCGCCACCATGCACAGCAGTTCCGGCATCAGCGCCTGCTGGCCGGCAACGAAGTGCTGCATCAGCTTGCTCATGCCGTGCGGGCCCTTCGGGTCGTGGAACAGGGGCTTGCCGGCCTTGTCCTTCAGCGACAGGTGGATATGCCCGCTCTGGCCGGGCCAGTCCTTGGACCACTTGGCCATGAACGTCGCCATGCGGCCGCGACGTTGCGCGTGGATTTTTATGAAGGTCTTGAACAGCGCCGCCTTGTCGGCGGCGTTCATCGCGTCATCCACCGCGATCGCCGCCTCCATCACGCCCGGACCGGTCTCCTCGTGCAGCCCCTCCAGCGGGAAACGCATCTTCTCGCACAGGTCGAGCGTCTCGAGGTAATGCTCCGAATGCACGGAGTTGCGAATGACGGAATAGCCGAAAAAGCCGGGCGCCATCGGCCTGAGATTGCGGTAATGCTTCTCGCGCACGGACTCCGGTGATTCGTCGAAGACGAAGTACTCGTATTCCAGGCCGGCATACGGTTCGTACCCCATCTCACGGGCGCGAGCGACTACGCGGCGCAACACGCCGCGCGGACACAGGGACTCGGCGGCCTCGATGAACTCCCCGAGGAACAGCAGCATGTCGCCCTCGAAGGGGACTTCGCGGCAGGTCTGCGGGAGCAGACGAACCGGCGCATCCGGGTATCCCGTGTGCCAGCCGGTATAACTCACGTTGTCATAGAGCTGGTCCGCGGAATCCCATCCGAGCACCACGTCGCAGAATCCGAATCCCTTTTCGAGCGCGCCAAAAAACTTGTCGCGCGACATGTACTTGCCGCGCATGATGCCGTCGACGTCGAACACCCCCACCTTGACGTGGGTGAGCTTGCGTTCGTCGACGATCTTCTTGGCGTCGGCAACGGTCTTCACATCGCTGGGTTTCAAGCGGATCTCCCCCTCTTGTTCTTGGCGCGCGAGTCACGCCGCATTGTTATTTCGCATGGGCTCCTTCAACGGTGGGCACGGGAGCCGGAGCGAAGCAATTCCGTAAGGCAACGGCTTTCGCCACCGGCAAACCCGGCCAAATCGATCGTCGTCACCTGATCGTCATTTGTCGATTTTCGATGTGGCGGGGATTGCGGCGCAGGCCAGTTCAGTATGGTAGATCTCCATGGGCGCGGCAACTAGCCGGAGTGTGCAGCCGCGCGCCGCGATCCGGTGCTGCCATTCCGGCGCTCGAACCGCTTAGAATGGTGTCATTCCGACCACCGCGTGAAGGGAGGACCATGCAGGCCGGGCGCAGCGACCCACTCATCGGACTGACCACCTACGGACGTAACGCCGACAACCGGTACACGATTCCCGCGGAATACGTTGATGCAGTGCGGCGAGCCGGTGGCGTCCCCCTGTTGATCCCGCCCGGGGACGAGCGCCCGGACGCCGCGCTCGCCATCCTCGATGCGCTCATACTGACGGGTGGCGGCGACATCGAACCGTCGCGCTATGGCGGCAAGGGTCACCCGACCAACTACGCCATCGACAGCGAGCGCGATGCCTCGGAGATCTGTCTCGCCCGGCGCGTGCTCGACGAGGGACTGCCGACCCTGGCCATCTGCCGCGGCGCGCAGATCCTTAACATCGTCATGGGTGGAACACTGATCGAACATCTGCCCGATGAGGTCGGCGAGACGGTGCTGCATCGCGCGCCGCCGCGCGAACCCATCCCCCACCGCGTCAGCGTGCGGCCGGACTCGCGGCTTGCGCAGGTCGCGGGCAGCGTCGATTTCGAGGTCGCCTAGTGGCATCACCAGGCCCTGAAGAAGGTCGCGGATCGATTCTCGGTGGTCGCGCATGCGCCGGACGGGACAATAGAGGCCGTGGAGATCCCGGATCATCCCTGGCTCATCGCCGTGCAGTGGCATCCGGAGCTGACCGCGGCCAGCGATCCGGTTCAGCAGCGCCTGTTCGACGCGATCGTGGACTTCGCGCGAAGGCGGTAGCCGTCCGCGGCGGCCGCCCGAGGCCGGGAACGGCGCCGCATCCTCAGGGCGCCGCTTCGACCGAGCGCGGACCTGGCAACGCCCGGATATGCGGTTCAGAACGTGACGCGCGCGACCACCCGCGCGCCGCCGAGATCATCGCTCCGACCCACCTTCAGTTCCCCGTGGTAGACCTCGTAGACGAGGTCGCGCACGATCGCCAGACCTATGCCGTGACCGGGCACGGCGGTGTCGGCGCGATAGCCGCGCTCGAAGATGGTCTTGCACTCATCCGGCGGGATGCCAGGGCCGTCGTCCTCAATGCTCAATTCCAGCGGGCGTCGCGACCTGTCCGTGCCGGCACCCACGCTGGCGCGTATGCGTACCCGCTGCTTCGCCCACTTGCTGGCATTTTCCGCGAGATTTCCGACGATCTCCAGCAGGTCGCCCTCGTCACCGAAGAATTCCGCGCCGCGTTCGACCGCCACCTCGAATTGGAGCCTTCGATCCGCGTAGACCTTCGCCAGCGACTGCACGACCTTGTTCACCACCGGCTCCACGGCGATGGGCGTCGCGAGCGCGCTGCGGCCCGAAGCCGCCGCGCGCTGGAGCTGGTATTGGACTGCATTGTCGAGCCTGCTCACCTGCTCGCGTACGGTCTCCCGGAGTTCCTCCACCCGGCCGCCCGTGTCCGCGGCGCTGCGCATCACGGAGAGCGGCGTCTTGAAACTGTGGGCGAGATCGCCGAGCGCCCGGCGATAACGCTCGAGATTCGCCTTGCTGTTGCGGATGAGCGCGTTGAGATTGACGACCAGCCTCTGCAACTCCGTGGGGTAGTCGCCGATCAACGATTCCTTGCGCCCCGATTCCACCTCCCGCACCTCCTCGGCGACCCGCCGCAGCGGGCGCAGGCCCCAGTGCAGGATGAGCGCCTGAACGGCGAGCAGTACGATCGCGGAGGCAGCCAGCCAGATGCCCAGGCTGCGGCGAAAGGCCTGTACCTGGTTGTCGTATTCCTGTCGGCTTTCGGCGACCTGCACCGTGTAAACGCGTTCGTCATTACGGCGTTTCCCCTCCCAGCGCACGCTGAAGACCAGGGTGAACAGCGGTGTTCCGTCCGATGCCTTCGCGGTGCCGAAAATGGGCACGCCCATGCGAGTGGGCCGATCCACGGGAATGGTCAGTCCGAGCATTGACAGTGAACGCCACACCGTGGTGCCGTCCTCGCGCGTCAGCTGGGCGTATAGGCCGGAGCTGGGGGTGGAGAGGCGCGGGTCGGGCAGCGAGGTCGGCATCATGCGTTTCTCGGGCGCTTCGAATTGCGCCGCCGAGAGCAGCATGTAGACCTGCCCCTGGAGGCGGTCCCGGGTGGCAGATAGCGCGGAACGCTGGAACGCCTGGTCGAGGGTGAAGCCGGTCAGACCAAGAAAGGCCGCCAGCGTAAGCGTAGCGGCGAGGAGAAGGCGGGCGTTGAGCGAGCGCATTGCC
>CAZTPK010000021.1:0-11943 GCA_964614765.1 uncultured Gammaproteobacteria bacterium | reverse complement strand
CCGCCCTTGCCGCTCGCCTTGCCGGCGGCCGGTGCGGGCGCGATGTACCGGAAATAGCCGCCCTCGAGATAGCTCGCCTTGAAACCGCGCTCCGTCAGCACGAACGCGGCCACTGAACTCCGGCTGCCGGTGTCGCAGTAGGCGATGTAGTGCTTGTCGTGATCGAGCTTCGCGGCTTGCGCCCGAAGCATGCTCAAAGGGACATTCATGCTCCCGGGTATGGAACCGGCGGCATGCTCGTCACGGAACCGCACGTCGAGCCACACCGCGCCGGCCTTGCTGACCTGGTCGCAGCCCTGCTCATAGTTCACGGTGCTGATGAGCGGATTCTTGATGAGATTTACGAAATCGTCCTTGGTCAGCCGCAGCAATGTGCCGGCGCTGAGCATCCGTACCGTGGCGTTGCGGCGGGAGCCCGACACCAGCGCCTCCTCGCCGAAGCTGTCCCCGACGCCGAGTTCAGCGAGCTTCACCTCCTGCCCGCTGCTGGTGTTGCGCAGCACCTCGCAGCGGCCCTCGCGGATCAGGTAGTAGTAGTCGCCGGCGTCGCCCTGCTTGACGATGACATCGCCCTTTCTGTAAGTGACCGCCTCCATCGTCGAGAGCAGCTTGGAGATGTTCGAGGCGGGAACGCGCGCGAAGAGCTCGGATTGCAGGAGACTGCCGACCCAGTCCGCATCCGCGCCTTCGATGACTTCGACCTCGATGCCGGATTTGTCGTCGTAGGCGCCGCCCTCGCCGCCAAGGCTGAGCAGCTTGTCCAGGAGCAGGCGGTTGACGCGCAGCACGGTTATCGCCGTCGTGGCGCGCGCCGACATCTGCCGCGGCTGCAGCTGAGCGACCGGGAAGAAGGCCTGGCCGGTGCCGCCGTCGAGCTTCTTGATGAGCTGGTCGCTGGCGACGAGTTCGAGCGTGCCTTCCAGGAGATAGTAGGTGTAGTTGTCGCGGCTACCCTGGTGGAACACGTAGTCGCGCTTGCGGAAGGTGAGGATCTCGCTGTCCTTGATGATCTGATCCTGCAAGGCCGGGGCGAGGCCGTTGATCGGCACCAGCAGGCGTACCAATTCCTGGAAATCGTGGTCCTGTTTGTTCATTCTCGTCGTTCGCGCTGGCTGCCTTACTCACCCTCAACGAGGCGAATACGCCCCTGCTCTCAAGCGTCCAGATCAGGAATGAGCTGGCTTCGCAGTCGTGCGATCTGGTCCTTCAGCAGCAGCTTTCTCTTCTTCAGGCGCGTCAGCTGCAGTTGGTCCACACCGGGGTCGGCGGCAAGCCGACGGACAATCTCGTCCAGGTCGCGGTGCTCCACTTCGAGCTCGAGTATCCACTTCTGTATGGATTTTGGCTTCTCCTCGCTCATATCGAGTTCAGCAAAGCTGGCCGCTCCTCTGAAGAGGCGTCCGCGCCGGCAGGTGCCCGTTCAAGCCCATGAATTATAGACCCCTCGTCGCGGCCGGACCGTGCTCGGAGAGGGCTGCCAGGATTGAATCGGCGCCACGCCGGAGCAAATCCTCTGCAAGCTCCAGGCCGAGTCGTTCGCCTTGATCCGCCGCGCCCCCGGTGCTGCCGCGCACCATGAGAGAGCCGTCCGGGCTGCCCACCAGCGCCTCCAGCTCGATCCTTGCGCCCTGCAGGCGGGCGTGGCCGGCGATCGGGACCTGGCAGCCGCCAAACAGGCGTCTGTTGATGGCCCTTTCGGCCAGCACGCAGGCGGCTGTCTCGCGGTGGTGCAGCGGCGCAATCAGGTCGTGGATCTCCCGATCATCGGCCCGGCACTCCACGCCGATCGCCCCCTGTCCGATGGCCGGCAGCATGGTCGGAGGCTCCAGATACTGCCTCATCCTGGCGGCCAGACCAAGGCGCTTGACGCCCGCGGCCGCCAGAATGATGGCGTCGAAGCGCCCGTCATCCAGGTGCTTGAGGCGGGTGCCGACGTTGCCGCGAAGGTCCTCGGTGACGAATCCGCGTCCCAGCGCGTGCAACTGGCATTGCCGGCGCAGGCTGGAGGTCCCAATGCGGGCGCCGCGGGGCAGCTCCTCCAGGCTGCTGTACGCATTGGAGATGAACGCGTCACGCGGGTCCTCGCGCTCGAGGATCACCGGCAGGGCGAGGTCGGGAGGCAGGTCGACGGTGACGTCCTTCATCGAGTGGACGGCGATGTCGGCCTCCCGCTCGCGCAGGCTCTGTTCAAGTTCCTTGATGAACAAGCCCTTGCCGCCGATCTTGGCCAGGGGACTGTCGAGGATCTTGTCCCCGCGGGTCTGTATTCCGAGTAGCTCGACGTGCAGGCCCGGGTGCGCTGACTGTAGCCGCGCCCTCACGTGCTCGGCCTGCCAGAGGGCGAGCGGGCTCTTGCGGGTGGCGATGCGCAGCGGTCTGGATGCGGTGCTCATGGCGGAGGTTGGATTCAGCCGGCCTGGAACCTATGCTAGCGGCCGGATCTCTCAGGCACAAACCGTGGAGAGCCCAAAGAAAGGCGGCGCTTAGCGTATGACGGTGCGTCTCGGCGTGGTGATGGACCCTATCGGCGAGATCAAGATCGCCAAGGATACTACCTTTGCGCTTCTGCTGGAGGCGCAATCCAGGGGCTGGATCCTGTACTACATGGAAATGGCGGATCTTTCGCTGGCCGACGGTGTTGCCCATGCGCGAACCCGCCTGCTCACCGTGAACGACGACCCCTCGGGCTGGTTCCAGTTTGGCGAATCCCGATCCATGCCCCTGGCGGAGCTCGACGTCGTGCTGATGCGCAAGGATCCCCCCTTTGACATGGAGTATGTCTTCAGCACCTATCTGCTGGAGCAGGCCGAACGCGCCGGCGTGCTGGTGGTGAACAAGCCCGCGAGTCTGCGCGACGCCAACGAGAAGCTGTTCACCGCCTGGTTTCCACAGTGCTGCCCCCCGACGCTGGTCACCCGCCGGGATGCACAGATCCGGGAGTTCCTGCGCCGGCATGGCGATATCGTCGTCAAGCCGCTCGACGGGATGGGCGGCACATCGATCTTCCGGCTGCGGGATGGAGACCCCAACACCAGCGTCATCATCGAGACGATGACTCGGAATGAGGATCGCTACGTGATGGCGCAGCGATTCATTCCGGAGATCGTCAGCGGCGACAAGCGCATCCTGATGATCGACGGGGTGCCGGTGCCGTACGCCCTGGCGCGCATCCCGGCGCCTGGCGAGACGCGCGGCAACCTCGCCGCCGGCGGCCGCGGCGTAGGGGTCGCGCTCAGCGACCGTGACCGGTGGATCTGCGCGCAGGTCGGGCCGGTGCTGCGCGAGCGTGGTCTGCTGTTCGTCGGCCTCGACGTGATCGGCGATTACCTGACGGAGGTCAACGTGACCAGTCCGACCTGCCTGCGCGAGCTCGAGTCGATCTACGGTATCGACATCAAGTCCGAGGTGCTCGACGCGGTCGCGGCCAGATGCCGAAGCCGGTGACCGCGCGGTTTGCGCGGCCATTGAGGTTATAATCGGCGGACGAAGCTGAACGGCGAGAGACTCCGGACCCTTGACTGCCATTCCCCTTGACACCGCCGTCTCCGACAGCGACCGACTCAGTCTCACGCTGTGCCTAGCGATCCTGTTTCACGCCATACTCATCCTCGGCGTGAGTTTCATCCCCCCCGAGTTCGATCTGCCCAACTACGAGTCGATGGAGATCGTCCTCGTGAACAGCGAGTCCAGCGAGAAGCCCGAGGAGGCGAAGCTGCTCGCGCAGGCCAACCAGCTTGGAGGTGGTGAGGAAGACACCGACGAGCGGCCCGCGACCCCCCTCACCACGCCGGTGCCGGCAGCGATCGCCGCAGTGCCGATGGCGCCACGCCCGGAACTCAGCCCGCAGCTTCCCGCGCCGCGCCCCGAGCCCCAGGCATTCGAGGTCTCCCCGCGCGCCGAGACGCCGGTGAACGGTTCCACGGCCGCCGCGCGGCAGGACGAGGAGACGACGGCCGCGACCCAGGAGCTGGTGGCCGAGGCGGTAAAGGAGCTGGATCGACAGCTGAAAGAGACGCCGCGAGACAAAGCGGAGGTCCAGGAAAAGGCGGAGACCCTCGACAGGCGGGAAGAAGAGCCGGTCCGCAAGGCCGAGGCGGCGCGTGAGCAGGCGACCGCGCAGACCACGGCCGTGTCGCCGCCGGCTCCGGCGATGCCCTCGGGCGCCGCACTCATCGCGCGATCCTTCGAGATCGCCAGTCTCGACGCCGAGATCGCCGAGCGCATGGAGGCCAAGGCCAAGCGGCCTCGCCGCAAGTTCATCTCGGCGACGACGTCCGAGTACAAGTTCGCGGCCTACATGGAGGCGTGGCGCGCGAAGGTGGAACGGATTGGAAACCTGAACTATCCGGACGAGGCGCGACGCAACAAGCTTTCGGGCAGCCTGATCCTGGACGTGGCGCTGAGATCCGACGGCAGCATCGAGGAGATCACGGTTCGGAAGCCCTCGGGACACGCCATCCTCGACGACGCGGCCATACGCATCGTCAAGCTGGCCGCGCCCTATGCGGCGTTTCCAGAGGAGTTCAACAAGGAGGTCGACATCCTGCACATCACGCGCACCTGGCAATTCCAGAGCGGCGACCGCTTCGCCAGCCAGTGAGGGGTCGGTTCCCATCGACGCCCGCAACGGCGTTCGGCCCAATCGAATCGTGAAAAAAACGCCGGCTTATGCCGGCGTTTGCCGTCACGGCGTAGTGCGCCCCGGAGTTCAGAAGTCGTAGCGCACGGTGATGCCGCCGTAGAGACTGCTCGGCGGGGCGGGCTCGAAGAAGCGGCCGTTGGCATCCTGATTCAGGCGCACGTTGCCGTTGTACTCGGCGTTGAACATGTTGTTGAAACCGAGGAACGGCGCAACGGTCCAGCCGCCGAAGGCGAAATCGCGGCCGAGGCGCAGATTGGCCACGGTATAGGACTCGTTCTCCACGGTATTGCCGTTGTTGGCATAGAAGTCGCCGACGTGCAGCCAATCCCACCCGACATAGAAGCCGGAGCGGTGGAAGTAGGCGACCTGCCCCTGGAACTGGTGTCTCGGGATCCCGGGCAGCGCGTTGCCGTCGAAGATCACGCCCGTGGTCCCGCCGACGCTGCCGGTGAAGCTGTCGTACTCGAAATCCGAGTAGGTGTAGGCGCCGCTCAGCGTCAGCCCGGGCACGAACGCCGGCTGCCAGATCAACGCCGCCTCCACGCCGTCGCGGGTGGTCTCCTCCGCGTTCTCCATGAACGTGCGGCCGATCGGAGCGCCCTGCAGGGCGACGTTGACCAGCTCGTCCTCAGTGTCGATGTGGAACACCGCGACGTCGTAGCGGACCCCCGCCCGTTCGATCAAGCCCTTGACGCCGATCTCGTAGCTGACCGAGGTCTGGGCGTCGAGATCGGGATTGAGACCCCCGGCCGTGCCATTGGCCGCCGTGTTGGCGAACTCCGTCGTGCTCGGGGTCTCGAAAGCCGTCGAGATGTTGCCGTAGACGTTGATAGCCTGCATCGGGCTCCACAGCAGGCCGATCATCGGGCTGACCTCGTCGAAGCTGCGCGAATCGGAGTCATCGCCGGTCACGTCGCTGAGGAAATAATCGCTGACGTCGTAGTCCACGACGTCGTAGCGCGCCCCGGCGGTCAACTCGACGCTCTCCGTGATCGCGAACTCGTTCTGCGCGTACACACCCCGACTCAGCACCTCCTCGAGTTCGTCGAAGCGAAGGTCGCCGCGCGTGCCGAGGTCGTTGTCGTACCGCTGACGATCGTCCTCCTGCTTGTCGATGTCGAAGCCCAGTGTGAAGCGGTTGCGATGACCGAAGAACCGATCGGCGTAGGTGTATTGTGCACCGCCCCCGAAAAAGAACCGATCGAACTCGACCCAAGCGCTGTTCGGATTGCCGTTCACGCTAGGCGCGTTGCCGAGCAGGGCTTCAAGCGTACCAGGCGCGCCGCCCCCGCCTGCAACCAGCTTGTTCTCGAAAGTACGCCACAGGTAGTAGTTGCGCACCGTAATCTCGTGCTTGTCGCCAAACTGCTTGTTGTAGCTGAGGCCGAACTTCTGCTGGTCTACGGACTCGCCGGAGTCGTAGGCGACGTTTCGGCAGGAGGCGGCGGAGCGGCCGTCGCTGTTCTCGTAGCCCGCGGCGCGGCAGGCCGCCTGGGTGGCGCCCGGCGCGAGCTCCGCCACGGTCAGAGCGCCCGGGTCGTCGGAGATGGGCTGGTGCACTACGTTGACCGTCAGCGTCAATGCCGAGCTCGGGTCGATGTCGTAGCGCAGCTTCGTGTTCAGGTTGTTGCTCTCGACCTCACTGTGGTCGCGGAAACCGTCGAGAGTCAGTCGCGACAGGCCGAGCAGGTAATTCAGTTGCCCATGCTGACCGCCTCCCTTCAGCTGGTGGCGCTGCTCATCGTAGCTGCCGTAGATGCCCCGCGCAGCGACGAAAGGTGTCTGCGGGCCGTCTTCCGTGTAAATATTGATGACGCCGCCGGAGGAGGCGCCGTAGAGCGAGGACGACGCGCCGCGGATCACCTCGATGCGATCGGTGACGCCGAGGTCGAGCTCGTCGACGTTACTCTGCCCATCCGGGGTCGTCATCGGAATGCCGTCGGCATACATGCGTATGCCGCGGATGCCGAAATTGGATCGCGCGCCGAAACCGCGGATGGCGATGCGCAGGTCCTGGGCGAAGTTGTAGCGGTCCTGGAAGAAGAGGCCGGGAACGCTGTTCAGTGATTCGTCGAGCCCGAGCAATTCCCGCCCCAGCTGGATGTCGTCCTGGCCGACCGTGCTGACGGCTGCGGGCACCCGAAGAGCGGATTTCTCCACGCGCGTGGCGGTGACGGTGATGTCGCCGAGCGGTTCAACCTCAACTGCAGCGGTCTCCTGGGCCGCCAGCGGCGAGCAGTACGAGCCCAGCGCGGCAAGCACGGCGGCGGGTATCCCGAGCGGGCGATGAATGGACATGGAATTCCCCCTGGACAGATTCTATGGTCATTTGACGACGGCGGTCCGGAAAAGCGGGCTAGGGTTACCGCCGAGCCCACAAGGGAGCGCCGGACAGCGATAGCAAGCGCCGCGCCGATGTGGCACGTTCGCTGCCAACGCATAAAATGTCTACATATCAGCAAGTTAGGGGCGGCCACCCCCCGCCCCTTGGCGGCCCCCGGCGCCAACGGCCCCGTGGCTGGATGAAAGCAAACGACGGCTGGTTGTCCGCAACCACAGGCGCGTTTCCCGGTCCAACTTTCGAGCTGGCCGTTATACTTTGACTATGTCGTCCATCAACCTGACCAACCACTTTCTGATCGCCATGCCGACGCTGGCCGATCCGAACTTCTCGCAGACGGTGACCTACGTCTGCTCCCATGGAGAGGACGGCGCCATGGGAATCATCATCAACCGCCCGCTGAATTTCGGGCTGGCCGAGATCCTCTCGCAGATGCAGCTGCAGCCCACCGACGAGAGCATCGGCCAGATGCCCGTTTACCAGGGCGGGCCCGTCCAGCGCGATCGCGGCTTTGTGTTGTTCAGGCCCGGGGCCAGCTGGAATTCCAGCATCCAGGTGACCGAGGAGGTGGGGGTGGCCACATCGCGGGACATCCTGGAGGCGATATCAAAGGGCGAGGGGCCGAGCGAGACGCTGATCGCGCTGGGCTACGCCGGATGGGCCGGCGGCCAGCTGGAGCAGGAGATGCTCGACAACGCCTGGCTGTCGATCCCGGCAAACGAGGACATCATCTTTCGCGTACCGCCGCAGGAGCGCTGGCACCGCGCCGCCGCGCTGCTCGGCATCAACATCGACACGATTGCCCACGACGCCGGCCACGCATGAGCCGGGGCGACCCACCGGTCACCCTCATGGCCTTCGACTATGGCGAGCGGCGCATCGGAGTGGCGGTCGGTCAGACCATCACCCGCTCCGCCTCGCCGCTTGCTATCATCGCGATGCGTGACGGCCGACCGGAGTGGGAGGCGCTCTCACGGCTCGTTCAGCAGTACGCGCCGGAGCTCATGGTCGTCGGACTGCCGTCGCATGCCGACGGAAACCCGCATCCGCTGGCATCGCGAATCGAGCGGTTCTGCAATCAGCTGCGCGAGCGTTACCGGGTCCCGGTGCAGACGGTCAACGAGCGGCTGTCATCGCACGAGGCGCGCGAGCGCGTGGGGACCGGCGGACAGGCGGTCGACGCGCTGGCCGCGCAGGTCATACTGGAGACATGGCTGAATGAAAACCGCCCCGCGCAAGAGAGCGGCCGTTGACATTCCGGTCCTGCTGGACGGCATGGCCGACCGGCTCGACGCTTGCCTGCGAGCGCTCGGCCGCGAGGAGTTCGTACTCATCGGCATACGCACGGGCGGAGTCTGGATAGCCGAGGAGCTGCACAAGCGACTCAAGCCTCCCGAGCCCGTGGGTGGACTGAATATCGCCTATCATCGGGACGATTTCGCGCGCAAGGGACTGCACCCGACGGTGGAGCCGTCGGATCTCCCCTTCGACGTGGAGAATCGCCACGTCGTGCTGGTTGACGACATACTCTATACCGGCCGCACCGTTCGCGCAGCCCTGAACGAGATCTTCGATTACGGCCGGCCAGCCAGCGTCGCGCTCGTCGTGCTCGTCGACAGGGGCGGTCGTGAATTGCCCATCGAGGCCAACATCGTGGGCACCGTGATGACGCTCGCTCCCGGCGAGCATGTTAAACTCACCGGACCTGAACCGCTCGCACTGAAGCTGCAGAAGTCTGAATGACGGCACGTGACCTACAGATAAACGAACATGGCCGCCTGCAGCATTTCATTACCGTCGAAGGGCTTCCCCGTCAGCTGTTGATCGACATACTCGATCGCGCCGAGGGCTTCGCCGGACTCGGCGGCGGTCGTGCGGTTAAGAAGGTTCCGCTCCTGCGCGGCAAGACGGTCATCAACCTGTTCTTCGAACCGAGCACTCGCACGCGCACGACCTTCGAACTCGCCGCCAACCGCTTGTCCGCCGACGTGCTGAGCCTGAACATCGACGCCTCCTCGGCGAAGAAGGGCGAATCGCTGCTCGACACCCTGCGCAACCTCGAGGCGATGCACTGCGACATGTTCGTAGTGCGACACAATCTGAGCGGCGCGGCGCACTTCATCGCCAGCCACGTCGCCCCGCATATCAGCGTCATCAACGGCGGCGATGGGCGGCACGCGCATCCGACCCAGGCGATGCTGGACGCCTTCACCATACGCCAGCACAAGCACGATTTCCGAAGGCTTTCCGTCGCGATCGTCGGCGATATCCTTCATTCCCGCGTCGCGCGCTCCAATATCCATGCCTTGCGCATCCTCGGGGTTCCCGACGTCCGCGTGGTCGGTCCGCATACGCTCATACCGACGGGCATAGAGACCATGGGCGTGCGCGTATTCCAGGAACTGGAGGCCGGGCTTCGTGACGTCGACGTGGTGATCATGCTGCGATTGCAGCAGGAGCGGATGCGCGGCGCCTTGTTGCCCAGCACCTCGGAGTATTTCCGGCTTTACGGGCTGACCGAGCAGCGCCTGCGGGTGGCCAAGCCGGACGTGATCGTGATGCATCCGGGTCCGATTAACCGCGGCGTGGAGATCGATTCGGCGGTCGCCGACGGCAGTCGTTCTGTGATCCTTCAGCAGGTCAGCCATGGCATCGCGGTGCGCATGGCCGTGATGGCTCTCTGTGCCGGCAGCCAGACGGAATGAGACGGAGCGTATGCGCATAGCGATCAGCGGCGGCCATGTCATCGATCCGGCCAATAACATTGACGCTGTGGTGGACGTTTTCATCGAAGGAGGGCGGATCGCGGCGCTCGGCCGCGCGCCGAAGGGCTACAAGGCCGAGCGGACGATCAACGCCCGGGGGTTGCACGTCATCCCCGGCCTGGTCGAGCTGAGCGCCCGCCTGGGCGAGCCCGGATATACGCACAAGGGCACGATCGCCAGTGAGACGCGCGCCGCCGCCGCCGGCGGAGTCACCACCCTCTGCTGCCCGCCGGACACCCTCCCGGTCATCGATACTCCCGCGGTCGTCGAGCTGATACATCAGCGCGCCACCGCCAGTGGCCGGGCGCGGGTGGTCTGCCTGGGCGCGTTGACGCGGGAATTGAAGGGAGAGCTGCTGGCCGGCATGGGGGGGCTTCGACAGGTGGGATGCGTCGGGGTCAGCAACGCGCGCGTGCCGATCCCGAATACCGAGGTGATGCGCCGGGCGATGGAGTATGCCGCCACCATCGGGATGACCGTTTTCCTGCACGCCGAAGACCCATGGCTGGCTGCGCAGGGCCACGTACACGAGGGGGCGACGAGTACCCGCATGGGCCTGCCCGGGATCCCTGAAACCGCGGAGACCATCTCGGTCGCCCGCGACCTGTTGCTCATCGAGCAAACCGGGGTGCGGGCGCATTTCTGCCGCCTGTCGACATCACGCTCCGTCGCCATGGTCGCCGAGGCGAGGCGCCGCGGTCTGCCGGTCACCGCCGATGTGAGCGTCCAGCACCTGCACCTCATCGACGAGGATGTCGTCGGTTATAACAGTCTGTGTCACGTCCGACCCCCGCTACGCAGTCGACGCGACCGCGACGGCCTGCGCAAGGCGCTCCGCAAGGGCGTGGTGACGGCGATGTGCTGCGATCATCAGCCGCAGGATCAGGACGCGAAGAAGCTGCCGTTCGATGCCACGGAGCCGGGCGTATCGGCGCTTGAGACCTGGCTGCCGCTGACGCTGCGTCTGGTCTCCGAGGGCGCGCTGGACATGCCGGCTGCGATTGCCTCGATGACCACCGCGCCGGCGGAGATCCTGGGTATCGAGGCCGGAACCCTGAGCGAAGGAGCGCCCGCTGACGTGTGCGTGTTCGATGCCAACGCGCAGTGGGTGCTGACCGAGGACGCGCTGCTGAGCCATGGCAAGAACTCGCCGTTCCTGGGCGAGACGATGCGTGGTCGCGTGCGTTACACGCTGCTCGGCGGGGTCATCGTCCACGAGGCAGGCTGAGGCGGGGATCGCGCCCTAGGCGGGCGCACCGCGGAATCCACGGCGCAATAGTCGCCGCCGCGTAACACTATTGCTGATTGCCCTCGTTGTCGAAGACACGCGCTCGGGGCGGCGGTGTGCGCTTGCGCAGGCTGGCGGCGATCAGCGTTACCAGTCCGAGGATGATCTCGTCGGCAAACGGAATGAAGTCGGGGACGAGGACGTCCACGAGGAACAGCCCGAGCGCGAGCAGAAAGAGCTGCGGAAACCGCAGCCCAGCGGCGAACTGCATGATGACCCGCGGGATCAGTTGCGCCATGTTCAGAACCTGTAAAGGATGCCGGCCCTCAGCTGCAGGCCGTCGTAATCGTTGTCCCCGTCGCCGTACGCCTGGAAGTGCAGCGCCGAGAGATCCAGTGCCAGCTTGCGCGACAGGGCGACGTTGAGTCCCAGTTCGCCCGTGAGCGAGTCGGCATCCAGGCGGTAGGCGACCCGGTCGCCCTCGAAGAAGTTGCCCACGCGGGCGGCACCGAGTGGACGCTCGCTCAGAGCCTCATCCAGATGGCGCGCTTCCGAGGCAGTCAGCACCTGCGGCCGGGGCGTGGCGGTCGACACCACTTCGCCGGTCTGCCATGCGATGGTTCCGTACAACGTCACCCAGTCGTTGACTCCGTAATCGAGGCTGCCGGAAAAGCGATGGCTGTCGAGATCGAAGACCTCCCCCTCCCAGGCACGCCGCAGTTCGTAGCGGTAGCCCACCCTCCCCACCAGTCGATCGGTGAAATCGCTTCCGACCGCGAGGTTCAGCCGTAGCCGGGCGCCGTCGCGAATATCGCTGTCTTGGTGCTGCATCAGCGCCGCGACCAGCTGAGCCTCGTACCAGGGCGCGGAGAACGCCGCACCCGGCTGATACCGGAACGTGCTGGCCGCACTCGCGGTCAGCGCGCTCAGGTCCTCCCACTCGGCCTGTGCTGCATACTCGAGCCGA
>CAZTPK010000020.1:0-12007 GCA_964614765.1 uncultured Gammaproteobacteria bacterium | reverse complement strand
CCTGTGGATTGTCGCTGGCATGGCCTCATACTGGATGGCCCTGCGGCTGGTCGGTGTGCGATGGAAGGATGTGACCGCCAGCGGCGCGCCGGTATAATTTCGCGGTGATCACACCCGTTCGTTCCCGCTGACGGCCCTACGCTGATGGAACTCATCCGCGGCCTGCACAACCTGCGCGCCCGACACAGCGGCTGCGCCGTGACGATCGGCAATTTCGACGGCATGCATCTCGGCCATCAGGCATTGCTGGCGCAATTGCGCCGCGCGGCGGCCCGCGAAGGCCTGGTGCCGGCGGTGGTAATCTTCGAGCCGCAGCCGCGCGAATACTTCAGTCCGGCGGCAGCGCCTTCGCGCCTCACCCGGTTGCGCGAGAAGCTGGAGTTGCTGCGGAAGTACGGCGCCGAGAGGGTGCTGTGCCTGCGCTTCGACGAGCGGCTGGCCTCCCTGGAGGCCGAGACCTTCATCGAGCGGATCCTGGTGAACGGGCTTGGCGCGCGTGTGATCATCATCGGCGACGACTTCCGCTTCGGTCGCGGACGTCGCGGCGACCTCGCGCTGCTCGCCGCCGAGGGCGAGCGTCACGGCTTCCGGGTCGAGCGCGCCGAGACCTATCGCATCGATGGTCACCGTGTCAGCAGCTCGAGGGTGCGAGCCGCCCTGGAGGCGGGCGACATGAGCAAGGCGGCGAGGCTGCTGGGCCGGAATTACAGCATGAGCGGGCGCGTGGCACACGGGGAGAAGCGTGGGCGGGAGATAGGTTACCCGACTCTGAACGTCGACCTGCATCGCGTGCGCACCCCGGTGGAGGGGATCTTCGCGGCGCGGGTGCACGGTCTGGACGCGGGACCGCTGCAGGGGATGGCCTACATCGGGGATCGGCCGGTCGTGCAGGGCGAGTACAAGCGGCTCGAGGTGCACGTGTTCGATTTCGCCGACGATTGCTACGGCCGGCATGTGCGCGTGGAGCTGGTGCGCAAGCTACGGGAGGACATCTCGTTCGTATCGCTGCAGGCAATGCAGGAGCAGCTGCATCAGGACGCCATCGACGCCCGCGCCGCGCTGAGACCGATGCCGTGAGCGGCCAGAGAGGATTGAATTGAGGATTCAAGGACCAGGCACGTGGAAGAGAAAGACAAGACCGAGAGCCGCTACAAGCGCACGCTGAATCTGCCGCGGACGGATTTCCCGATGCGCGCGAACCTGCCCGAACGCGAACCGAAGATTCTCGCGCGCTGGGGCGAGCTCAAGCTGTACGAGCGGATCCGCACCGCTAGGCGCGGGCGCGAGAGGTTCGTGCTGCACGATGGACCGCCGTACGCAAACGGCGACATTCACATCGGTCATGCCGTCAACAAGGTGCTGAAGGACATCATCGTCAAGGCGCGCTCGCTCAGCGGTTTCGATGCGCCATACGTTCCAGGTTGGGACTGCCACGGCCTGCCGATCGAGCTCATGGTCGAGAAGAAGATCGGCAAGGCCGGGCGCGAGGTCGGGGCCGGCGAATTTCGCGCCGCCTGCCGTGCCTACGCGCGGGAGCAGGTGTCGCGGCAGCGGGCGGACTTCCAGCGCCTGGGAGTGATCGGGGATTGGGAGCAGCCTTACCTCACCATGAATCCCGCCTTCGAGGCGGACATCGTGCGCTCCCTGGGACGCATCATCGCCAACGGTCACCTCATCAAAGGCTCCAAGCCCGTGCATTGGTGCATAGACTGCGCCTCGGCGCTGGCCGAGGCCGAGGTCGAGTACGAGGACAAGGAATCCCCGGCCATCGACGTGCGCTTTCCGGTCCCGGACGTCGAGACCATCATGGCGCGGAGCCGTCATGTCGAGGGACACGAGGGCAGGGGGCCGCTGTCGGTGGCTATCTGGACGACGACGCCCTGGACGCTGCCCGCAAACCAGGCGGTGGCGGTGCATCCGGAGTTCGAATACTCAGTGGTCCAGTGCGACGGTCCGGCCGGCGCGGAACGGCTGCTCCTCGCCGAGGCGCTCATAAAGGACGTGATGGTGCGCGTGGGCATCGAGGACTACCGGGTTATCGCTTATTGCAGGGGCGAGGCGCTGGAGGGCGTGAAGCTGCGTCATCCGTTCTACGATCGCGAGGTGCCGATCGTCCTCGGCACGCACGTGACTCTGGACGCAGGTACGGGCTGCGTCCACACCGCGCCGGGCCATGGCCAGGACGACTACGTGGTCGGCAGCCGCTACGGCCTGAAGGTCGACAATCCGGTAGGAGATGATGGCAGATTCCTGCCGGGCACGCCGCTGTTCGCCGGTGAGCACGTGCTCACGGCGAATGCGCACGTCAACGAGGTCCTGCGCGCGCACAACTGCCTGCTGCACCACGAGACGCTTCGGCACAGCTACCCGCACTGCTGGCGCCACAAGACGCCGGTCATATTCCGCGCCACCCCGCAATGGTTCCTGAGCATGGACGCGGGCGGTCTGCGCGCGCAGGCGTTGCGGTCCCTCGAGCCGGTGCAGTTCACGCCCGACTGGGGCCGCGAGCGCATCCGCGGCATGGTCGAGAACCGGCCCGACTGGTGCATTTCCCGCCAGCGGACGTGGGGCGTGCCCATCCCGCTGTTCGTGCACAAGGAGACCGAGGCGCTGCATCCGGATACGCTGACGCTGATCGAGAAGGTAGCGCAACGCATGGAGAAGGCCGGGATCGACGCGTGGTTCGATCTCGATGCAGCAGAACTGCTGGGTGACCAGAGCGGACAATACTGGAAAGTGAGCGACACGCTGGACGTGTGGTTCGACTCGGGCGTCACCCATGAGGGTTGCCTGCGCCGCAACCCCGCACTTAAGTTCCCCGCCGATCTCTATCTGGAGGGATCCGACCAGCACCGCGGCTGGTTCCAGTCCTCGTTGCTGGCGTCCGTGGCCATGAACGGAACGGCGCCCTACCGCGGCGTGCTCACGCACGGCTTCACGGTAGACGCCGAAGGAAGGAAGATGTCGAAGTCCCGCGGCAACGTCGTCGCCCCCCAGCAGGTGATGAAGAGCCTCGGCGCCGACGTGCTGCGCCTTTGGGTGGCGGCGACCGACTATCGCGGCGAGATGAGCGTCTCGGAGGAGATCCTCAAGCGCATGGCCGATGCCTATCGGCGCATCCGCAACACCGCCCGTTATCTGCTCGCCAATCTCGACGGGTTCGATCCCGTGCATCACATAGTCGGTACGGATCAACTGCTGACGCTGGACCGCTGGGCGGCCGATCGCGCCGCCGACCTGCAGCGGCAGATCATCGCCGCCTATGACAGCTACGAGTTCCATCTCGTCTACCAGCTCGCGCACCAGTTCTGCGCCGTCGACCTCGGCAGTTTTTACCTCGACGTGCTCAAGGACCGCATCTACACCATGCGCACGGACAGCCTCGGACGACGCTCGGCGCAGACCGCGATGTACCACATCGCCGAGGCGCTGGTGCGGTGGATCGCGCCGGTGCTGTCGTACACGGCGGACGAGATCTGGGGCTACCTGCCGGGCGAGCGTTCGGAGTCCGTATTTCTGGAGGAGTGGTACCCTGGGCTGCCCCCGAAACCTTCGCAGGCATTCACCTTCGATTACTGGTCCGACGCCCTGCGGGTGCGGGAAGCGGTTTCCAAGGAGCTCGAGCGGCTGCGGGTCGCAGGCGGTATCGGAGCCTCGCTGGAGGCGGAGGTCGACCTGTATTGCGACGCGCGCTGGCAGCGCGCGCTGGACAGGCTGGGTGATGAACTGCGCTTCCTGTTCATCGTGTCGTACGCGCGGGTTCACGCCGCCGATGCGCGGCCGGACAACGCCGTGCCCGCCGGCGACATCGAGGGGATGTGGATTGCGGTTGCGCCCAGCGATCACGGCAAGTGCGAGCGGTGCTGGCACCGCCGCGAGGATGTCGGGAGCGATGATGCGCACCCGACCATCTGCCGCCGGTGCGTGGACAACGTCGATGGCGGCGGCGAGCGGCGCCTTCACGTATGAAAACCCTTGGCCCAATCGCACGGCGGTCGATCGTCGCCGCGTCGGTGCGACGCTGAGCGTCAGGAAGGAATGCGTCGATGAAATGGTTGTGGCTGTCCGCGCTGGTCGTAGCACTGGATCAGGCGACGAAATACATCGCTACCTCGACGATGGAGTTGTACGAATCCATCGAGGTGCTGCCGTTCTTCGATCTCACGCTCGTGCACAACTTCGGCGCCGCCTTCAGCTTCCTGAGCGAGGCCGGCGGCTGGCAGCGCTGGTTTTTCAGCACGCTCGCCTTCGTGGTCAGCGTGGTCATCATCGCCTGGCTGCCGAGGCTGCGTGATGCGCACTTTCACCTGCCGCTGGCCCTGAGCCTGGTGCTCGGCGGCACGCTCGGAAACCTGGTCGACCGGTTGGTGTTGGGCTACGTCGTAGATTTTCTTGATTTCCACGCCGGCGGCCGTCACTGGCCGGCCTTCAACGTCGCCGATACGGCGATTACGCTGGGCGCCTTTTTCCTCGTCCTGGACACGCTGCGCAAGCAGCCCGAGGAGAAATCCCCGCAGAGTTGACAGGGTCCGGGCCCGGCCGTAGTGTTGCGACAGGCCGCACAACCCTTTGCGCTCCGAATGGAGCGATCCTTTCAGGAATACGACATGCAAATCATCCTAGCCAACCCCCGCGGATTCTGCGCCGGAGTCGATCGTGCCATCGGCATCGTCGAGCGCGCACTGGAGCTGTTCGGCGCGCCGGTGTACGTCCGGCACGAGGTGGTCCATAACAAGTACGTCGTAGATGGACTGCGCGACAAGGGAGCCGTATTCGTCGACGAGCTAAATGAGGTGCCGGATGACGCCACCGTGATCTTCAGCGCCCATGGCGTGGCCAAGTCGGTGCGCGAGGAGGCCGCGCGCCGGGGCCTGCGCGTCTTCGACGCGATCTGCCCCTTGGTCACCAAGGTGCATATGGAGGTCGGGCATTACCAAAAGGAGGGGCGTGAGTGCATACTCATCGGCCATGCGGGCCATCCGGAGGTCGAGGGGACTCTCGGCCAATACCATCGCGCCGACGGCAAGGGTGGCATGTACCTGGTCGAGTCGGTCGAGGACGTCTGGAGGCTCAAGGTCAAAAACCCTGAATTCCTTGCCTTTGTCACCCAGACGACCCTGTCCATGGACGACACCGCGGCGGTGATCGACGCGCTGCGCAAGCGCTTCCCGAACATCGCCGGCCCGAAGAAGGAAGACATCTGCTATGCGACGCAGAATCGGCAGGACGCGGTGAAGAAGCTGGTGAAGCAGTGCGAGCTCATCCTGGTGGTGGGCTCGCAGACCAGCTCGAATTCCACCCGGCTGAAAGAGATCGCGGAGAAACAAGGGCTGGCGGCCTACCTCATCGACAACGCCGACGAGATCAGGCGTGAATGGCTGCAGGGTATCAAGACGGTCGGCGTGACCGCCGGCGCCTCGGCGCCGGAGGTGCTGGTGGAGCAGGTCGTGGCGCGGCTGCGGGAGTGGGGCGGGGAGACCGTGAACGAGGCCCCGGGGATCCGTGAGCAGGTCGTTTTCAGCCTGCCGCGCGAACTCGCCCGTACCGGCACGGGTTAGCCAATCGCGTACCGGCTTTACCCTGGGCCCGTTACCAGCAGGTATCGGCGGTTGCGCAATCGCACTGCGCGCCAGTTCCGCCCTTGGTGCCGGTATTGTCGATGGTCATCGTAGTGCACTTGGTATCGTCGCTTTGACCGCCTTGCGCCGTGGCCGTCAGCACGTAGCAGGTGGCGATGGTTCCTCCTGCACAGGCTGCCGCGTCCACCGAATAATAGCCGCTCTCCGTGACGGCCGGGTCGGTGGCGTCCAGACCCAGCGCCATCATGTCGGTCGTGTAGGTGTTGTTGTTGGAAAAGAATTTCTCCTGCAGGGCGGCGGCGTTCATCAACTCGCTCTTTCCCTCGGCACGGTTGGATCGGCGGACGTAATCGCGGTAGGACGGATAGCCGATGGCGGCGAGGATGGCGATGACCACGACGACGATCATCAGCTCGATCAGGGTAATGCCGTATTGCCTGCGTTGCGTAGCGTGATTTCCTCGCATCGGTTTCGCTCCGGGTTGGGTCCGAGATTAGGTCCGTGAACCGTCCTGCTGGGTATACGCCGGGTCGCAGCTAATTGTTGAGCGCGGCACCGGGCTTCCACGTGCCCTGGTTCAGTATGGCCTCGGCATTGTTTCCGGCCGCGGTGCCGCTGGCCAGGCCATCGGCGCCGGCGGTCATGTTGTTGCCGCCGGTGCTGGTCACGTTGAAGTAATAGGCGGCCAGATTGGCGCCCTGGTTGGCCTCGGTGCCTGATCCGACAGGCACTGGCCCGGAATCGACGAACTCGGCGGTGATGGTGGCTCCGGACTGGGTCGCCGTTCCGGCCGTGGGGTCGTTGTCGAGCATCTGAGAACCGCTGGCGGGCGGACTAAAAATGAGCGTGGAGAGGTCGGCACCCGGCAGCATCGCCAGCAAGCCCTGCGTCAACCCGGACTCTGCCGCGTGGAAGGCCCTGTTGTGTTCCTGACTGTTGGCGGCCATGCGCTCCTCCAAGGTGGTCGTTCTGAGCGCCGCAACGCCGAGCAGGGTCATCACGAGCAGGAGTATGAGCGCGATCACGAGCGCGGCGCCGCGCTGGCGCGATTCGGAATGAGTGTGCGGGTGGGTCGTCGCCATGGGTAATCGTTCTCCTGACAGCATCCGGACAAAAACCGCCTATCTCTGATTGGTGTTGCGCAGCGCCACCGTTGCCACGAGCATGCGGCGCGTGTGCGCATCGTTCGGCGCGGCGCCGCCAAACAGGTCGGTATCATTCAGGGTGTAAACGCGCGTGTCCGGTTGCAACGAACGCGGGAGTTCGGTGCGTGCGAGCAGACCGATGCGTACGCTTACTACCTGGGTGTCCCAGTTTGCCGCCGTGCCCAGGCTGGCGTCGTCTGCGCGCACGTAGGAATCGGGAATGCGGTCGCCGCTGGTATCGATGCCATAGGTGATCTGCATGTTTTCGATTCCGGCCAGCAACTGCTGGCGGACGACGCTGCCAGAGGTCGAGTCCCAGATCTGCCGGAACAGGGCCGGTCCCGTGTTCGCACAGGTCGCCGTGTCGCTGTCGGAGTCCGGATCCATGCAGCCCAGGCCGATGTAGTACGCCACGGGAGAGAACTTCGAGAGCCTCGAGGTCGCGTACTCCACCGTGGTGCCGGCGTCGTTGGTGAACGTCTTCGTTTCGCCGTACTCGGTATTCAGCTTGCCGCTCGGCGTCACCGATGTCGCGCTGGAACCGGCGACCTGAAAAACGTCGGCGGAATTGCAGTTCGATACGGAGACCAGATCGCCGGTGTTGACCGATACGCCATTGACGGGCGAGTTGTCGATGCTGACGGCGCTGGTCAGGTTCGTCATCTGTGCGGTCACTTCCCAGTGTACGCCGCCCGCGTGCCGGATGATGATGGCGTCGGGACTTCCCGTGGAGATCGGGGCGCCGAAGTTCGCGGCCGACATGGCGGCGTTTGACGCCACCGGCGCGGCGATCCATGCCGAGATGTCGACCCCGCTCGGTAGCCACTCGGCGGTCGCGGCGCTGCCTTCCCATCCCTCGATGCCGCCGCCGCTTGGATCGATGATGTGATTGGCATCGGTGATCAGCCCCGCCGGGATGGCGCTGTGCAGCTTGGTCGGATTCGCAGCCGTCGACGGGATGTCGGTATTGGCGCAACCGTAATACCCCGACATACGGACGTCGTGCGTAAGTATTTCGCTGGCAAACCGCAGGTTTTCCTGCAGGCGGGAGCTCACTTCGTTCTCGTTGTAGGTTCGCTTGCTGTTGGTGAACACCGTCACCGCGCCGAACATCAGGAAAATGCCGATGGCCATAGCGACCATGAGTTCCACGAGGCTGAAGCCGCGTTGCGTTCTGGAGTGCATCGTCATGGCTCTGGTGCTCAAGGTTGGAAGCTGACCATCACCGGAGTGGCAGCGGCGCCGCCGGCTGCGCGGTTCACCCAGCTCAGGTTTACCTGGTAGATGTCGTTGCTTGGATTGCCATCGTCGTTGCAGGGATTGCAGGTGACGGTGCCGTTCGTCCCTCCCGGCAGCGTGCGATCGATTTCCAGCTGCCAGCACTCGAGCTCCTCGGCCACGTCGGTGCTGGCCGTGTCGCACGCGCCGTCGGTATTGGCGGCGGTCGTGGTATAGAGCCGCATGGCATCCTCGAGCTTGTTCTTGTCCGGGTCGTTGCTGAGCGGATAGGAACGCGTGCGCATGCGGTCGATCAGGTCGTATGCGAGCATGGTGGCCTGGGTGCGCGCGTAGGCATCGGTGTTGTACTGCATGCCGCGCGCCTGCAGGGCGGCGATGCCGAGCATGCCGACAGCCAGCACCACCAGGGCAATCAACACCTCGAGTAACGTGAAACCGCGCTGATGGGGCTCGCCTGGTGCGGGCGACGCGCAGATCGGGTGGCAGGTGGCGTTCTGGTTCATGGGCATTTCACGTCGTTGTTCGATGAGTCCTTGGTGTTGCTGGTCTGCACCTGGCCGACCGGCGAGACGGTGACGACACGGCCGACGACGCCGGACTTGCACACCTCCGTGATCAGCGGTGATGCATTGGCGATGGTGCCGTTGGGGTTGAATCGCAACGCGGCCGGCGAGGTGGTCACCGAGCTCGGCGGCTTGATGGTGTAGCCGGACGCCTGCGCGCTCTGCGCCCGCAACAGGGTTTCGGTGCTGTCGACGACGTTGTCCGCGTCGGTGTCCAGCCAGACGCTCCAACCGCCACTCCAATCGGTGCTGTTGGAGCCGATGGTGACGACGGCATTGCGCCGCAGCGCCTCGCTGCGCGCGTATTGCAGCCCGGCCACCAGCGAGTTGACCTCGGTGGTGAGCCGATTGTTGACGATCATCTGCTGCAGGTTGGGCGCGCCAAGCGAGATCAGCACGGCCAGCACCAGGATCGTGATCATCAGTTCGACGATCGTGAAGCCGTCCGATTTCCGACCCATGCTCATGAGCATTCTCCGCTGCGTGCCCGCGTTATACGCCATCGACGGTTGCCTACTGCTCATACCAGTAAGTGCGGCGCCACAGCTCGCTCTCCGCCAGCTCTATCGATTCGCTGACGGATTGCGGCCCGCCGGTGATCGCCGTCACCGTGCCGTCGCCGAAGGCGAACTGGGGCGTGGAGCCTATGCCGCCCGTGGTCTCTACCGCCACGCCAGTCGGATTATATGTGGGATTCTGGCCGGAGGTGTCGTAGGTGGCGAAGGCCGCGCCGCTGTAGAGGTTCAGCTTGTAGGTGCGATTGATGCCCTCCTGCGGCGTGCAGGCATTGGCAGAGTCGGTGGTCAGCGGCGCAAAGGTGGTGAAGAGCAGCGTTCCGGCCAAAGCCCGTGCGCGGCCGACCACCTTCTCGCCCGTATTGGTGAGCTCGAGCCGCCAGCCCCGGCCGGTCTGCAGCGCCTCGAGCGTGTCCAGCTGCGCGTCGCTGAAGATCGGCTCCCCGGTGGACGGATTGATCTCGGCGGGCACCAGGTCCGATGGGGTGATGACGGTGAGGCCGTTCGGATCGGTGGGGCCGCTCTGATCGCCGGTGACGGTGACGTAGGTGGAGTCCACCACTCCATCGGCGTCGGCGTCCAGCGTTCCAACCGCGTAGTCGCGGATGGCGTAGAAACTGTTGAGCACGACCTCGTCCCTGGGATGGTTGCGGTGGCCGCTGCCTATCAGCACCAGGTCGTAGCGTGGCTTGCTCGGGTCGCTGAAGGTCAGTTCGTTGGCCTGGACGATAGTCGGCTCGAAATAGAAGGCGCGCGTGTCCGCCTCCAGGGGCACGGGTGCGGCACCCGCATTGGTTACGGGATTGAGGTCCGCCAGCTTGGCGGCCAGCCCCACGTCCGTCCCGGTCGAGCTCGTGGTCAGAGTGCGCTTGAGGTCGACGCGCCAGACGTTGCCGCCGAGATCGCCGAAGTACAGCCGATCCGTATTGCTGTCACCGTCCGTATCGAGCAGCGCGATGTTCGAGGGGATGGGATAGTTCATTCCCACTACCTTCAGCTTGGCATTGGTGCCTACCCCGCCTATGGATGTGATCAGGCTGCCGTTGGTCGCATCGACGATGTAGACGATGTTGCCGCGGTTGTTGGTGCTGTCGCCGTTGACATCCACTGTCTCGTTGCCGAACTGATCGTTCAACTCATAGACGTTGCCGCCGCCGAAGACCAGCACGTGCGTGGACGTCTCGTCGGTACCGATGCGGATCCGGGTCTTCTTCGGCTCCGACCAGGTGTTGGCCAGGGCCTGGAAGGGATCGGAGACGTCAGTCGCGCCGTCGCCGCCCTGAATGCGCCAGAGCAGTTTCGGATTCACTGTGACGTTGGTGCAGCCTGCGCCGCAGGTCGTGGACGGATTGAGCTCGAGGCCCCAGTAGTGCGTGCCGCCGTCGCGCTGACCGAGGAACATGGCGACGAAGTCATCGGTATCCGCCGTCGTATTCTCGTCCGCCACGTCGCCGCCCGCCGCGATGCGCCCGTCGCCGTTCTGATCGTTGAACCAGACCACGGGAGTCGCATCGAGACCGTACTTGCGGTCCCCGACCGGGGTGCTGGTATTGGCGCGTACGACCTTCTGGAACGGCAGCAGCTCCTGCGGGATGAACATCCACTCCTCCACACCGCCGTTGGCCGTATCCTTCGGCTCGGAGGCCGGGCCGACGATGCTGGCCGCGTTGAACATGTGCAGACCGCCGCCGTTGGTCGGCAGGAAGACCTTCTCCACCGGGGCGCTGGAGGCGCCGCCGTAGGAAACGACCACCGCCTGCGCGTGCAGCGGGTCGGCGATCATGTGGCGCGTCGTGGTGGCGGCATCCTCGTCCTCGTCGTCCACGTCGACGCCGCGGATCCAGTCGATGAGCGCCTTGCGCTCCGTGTCGGAGGCCACATCGAGCATGGCGTTGGTGAGGCTGGGGTTGGTGATGGTCCCCGCCACGGCGTCGGCCGCAACGCTATTCTCGGCGCTGCTCAGATCCGTCGTGCCGGTCGCGACGTTGCCCGAGTAAGTGCCGGTGAAGGTGTATATGTTACGGTCCGCCGGCAGCGGCATGCGTGACAGCGCCCCGCCGGTCGCGGTATCGCCGCCGTTATCCGGGTCGGCCGGACTCCAGAAGCTCTGCGTAGTGGAGTCGATGAGCCCGGTGCTCGCGTTGAGCAGCGGCTGTTCGTCGGCGGAATAGTACTCGCCCTGGTTCAGCGTCAGGCTGCCGACGGTGCAATTGGTCTGCAGGCAGATCTTATATTTCTTAAGATTGCCCTGCCAGTTCTGCGTCATGGCCGGCTTGAACAGCGACACGTAGACGTTGTCGCGGTTCTCCAGAGGGCTGAAGGAGTTGATCGTCAGCGCCGGCGGATTGAAGGAACGCGACTCGTCCAGCGCCCCGCCAAGAATGGACATGAACACGTCGACCAGCTGGCTGGCCGTATTGGCGCTGTAGGTCCGGCCGCCCCCATCGGCAGCGAGTGCGGCCAAAAAAGCCTGTGCGCCGGGTGCTTCGGCCTCGGTGAGATTGAAGCCGATAGTGTCCAGAATAGCGTACTGCTTGCCGTCAACGGTCGGGCGCAGATCGGTCTGGAATAGATGCCTGGCAACTTCGCGGCCACATTCGAAATTGTTGTCGGAGTAGTCAATGCAGGACGTGTCGCCGGTCATGGTCCGTACGCTTGAACGCACGTTGACCGTCGGGCCCGTTTGATCGTTTTGTGTGGGCTGACCATCGGTCAGCAGGATTATGTAATCTGCTTGAGCGCATTCCGTGTCGAGGTCGTCCTGCGGAATGCTTGCATCGGCGGCGTCCGGCAAGCGCGCGACGTCCAGGGGGCTCTTGTACACCGGCGTGCCCGAGTAGTATTCGCAGCCGGCACCGGTGGCGGCGTTGCATGCCTGACCGTCGTTATTGAATCCGCCGCCACTGCCGGTGTAGTTTTGCGGTGTACCACCCGTTTGCGACGCGACGTGGCTGATGCCCTGATTG
>CAZTPK010000019.1:0-12526 GCA_964614765.1 uncultured Gammaproteobacteria bacterium | reverse complement strand
GGCATACCGTATCGCGTCTGATCGGCGCCCCCCCCGGCTACGTCGGCTTCGACCAGGGCGGATTGCTGACCGAGGCAATCATCAAGCACCCGCACGCCGTGCTGCTGCTGGACGAGATCGAAAAGGCGCACCCGGACGTCTTCAACATCCTGCTGCAGGTGATGGACCACGGCACGCTCACCGACACCAATGGCCGGCAGACGGACTTCCGCAACGTCATCATCATCATGACCACCAACGCCGGCGCCGACCGCATCAGCCGCGCCTCGATCGGGTTCACGCAGCAGGATCACACCAGCGACGCCGGCGAGGCGATCAAGAAGATGTTCAGCCCGGAATTCCGCAACCGGCTGGATGCCGTCGTCCAGTTCAAGCCGCTCAGCGAACAGACCATCCTGCACGTGGTCGACAAGTTCATCACCGAACTGGAGGCGCAGCTGAACGAGAAGAACGTGACCATGGAGGTCGACGAGGAGGCGCGCGCCTGGCTGGCCAAGCGCGGTCACGATCCTCTGATGGGCGCGCGGCCGATGGCGAGGCTGATCCAGGAGAAGCTCAAGCGCCTGCTCGCCGAGGAGCTGCTGTTCGGCCGCCTCGAGCACGGCGGCGACGTGCTGGTCACGGTCCGCGACGACGACCTGGCGATCGACATCCGCGCCCCCTCCAAGACACCCGCGCGCGCGGTCTGATCCGGCCGCCGGGGGTCCGGCGCGCGGCCTAGATCCGCTTGGTGAACACCTTGGAGTTTCGCTGCAAGTTGTAGAGCCGCTTCTTGGCGACCGGCAGCTCCTCGACGGAGGCCTCGACGAACCCGCGCTCGATGAACCAGTGCGCGGTCTGCGTCGTCAGCACGAACAGCCCCTTGAGCCCCATCTGGCGCGCCGCCGCCTCCAGGTTCGACAACAGCAGGTCTCCGCGCCCTTCCTTGCGGTAGTCCGGGTGCACGGACAGACAGGCCAATTCGGCCATGCCCTCCTCCGCGAACGGATAGATCGCACCGCAGCCGATGATGGTGCCGTCGCGAACCAGCACCGAGAACTGGTCGATCTCCGTCTCCAGCTTCTCGCGCGAGCGCCGCACCAGCGTTCCGTCCTCCTCCAGCGGAGCGATCAGCTCGAGGATTCCCGCCACGTCGTCGATGGTCGCCTTGCGCAGGGTGTCGAACGGAGATGCCGACACCAAGGTTCCGATACCGTCGCGCGTGAACAGCTCGAGCAGCAGGGCGCCGTCGACGCGCCGGTCCACGAGGTGCGCGCGCCGGACCCCGTTGCGGCAGGCGTTGATGGCGTCATCCAATTCGGGCATGCGCTCGGCCAGCCCGGCGGTCGACGACAGCAGCTGCTGCGCCTCGCTGTCGGTGAACTGCCGCACCAGCTTGCCCTTGCGATCGATGACGTGCCGCCCTTCCAGCAGGAAAATGAGCTTGGCCGCGCCGAGCGCGGAGGCGACGGCCGTGGCGACCTCGTGCGCGTTCACGTTGAAGCTCTCCCCCGTCGGCGAATAGCCGATCGGCGGGACCACCACGATGTCGCCGCTGTCGAGATCGGACTTGATGGATTCGACGTCGACGCGCCTGACGTTCCCCGAATAGTGGAAGTCCACGCCGTTGCGCACTCCGATCGGCTTGGCCGTCACGTAGTTGCCGGAGGCCACACGGATGCGCGCATTCGGGGTCGGCGAATTCGCCAGTCCCTGCGACAGCATGGCCATCACCTCGATGACCACGGTTCCGACCGCGTCCTTCACGCACGCGAGCGTCGCCTCGTCGGTGATGCGTATCCCCTTCTCCGTTCTGAACTCCAGGCCACGGGCCCGCAGGCGCTCGTTCAACTGATGGCGCGTGCCGGGAACGATGACCAGGCGTATGCCCAAGCTCGACAGCAGGGCGATGTCATGGACGAGATTCCGGAAGGTCGCGTCGGCCACGGCCTGTCCGCTGAAGCAGAGCACGAAGGTCTGCCCGCGGTGGGCATGGATGTAGGGGGAAGCCTGCCTGAACCAGTCGACGAACTGCTTGTGCTTTTCCACCATCTGCCTCGCCCCGTCACCGTATGCAGAAATAGTCGATCATCCCCTGCAGGACCTTCACCATCGGCTCGAAGTGCGCGATTGGCACGTACTCGTTCGGCTGGTGCGCACGCGCGATGTCGCCGGCGCCGAGCACGACGGTCTCCAGTCCCATCTGCTGCAGATACGGGCCCTCGGTGCCGAATGCCACCGAACCGGCGATCTTGCCGGTCAGCACCTCGGCCACATGCACCACCTGGGCGCTCGGATCGGTATCGAGCGGCGGCACGCCCTCGAACAGCGATCCCACCTCGGCGGTGAGTCCCGTGCCGCGCAGAGCCGCGGTGACCACCGCGCGCATCTCCGCGCGCGTCGCCTCCGCATCCATCGACGGCAACGTGCGCAGATCGACGTGCAGCTCGCACTCGGCGCAGATCTTGTTCGGGCTTTCTCCGCCGTGCACGTGGCCGAGGTTCATGGTCGGAACCTGTACGGTGAAGGTCTCGTCGCGAAAGCGGCGCTGCAGTTCCTCGCGCCAGGCGAGCAGCGCGGTGATGACCTTGTTCATGCCCTCCAGCGCGCTGCGGCCGCTGGCCGGGTCGCTGGCGTGACCGGACTGGCCGAGGACGCGGATCACCTCCATCATCACCCCCTTGTGGGCGCGGATCGGCCGCAGGCCTGTCGGCTCCCCGATCAGCGCCCGGGCCCCGCGCAGATCGACCGCCGACTGCAGCGCCTTGACGCCGGCCATCGAGCTTTCCTCGTCGGCGGTGGCGCACACGACCAGCGATCGGCGCAGCCGGTCCGGATTCAGGCCCTGCAGCGACTCCAGCACCAGCGGGAAAAACGCCTTCATGTCCGCGGCGCCCAATCCGTGCAGCCGGCCGTCGCGCTCGACGAGCCGGAAAGGATCGGTGAGCCAGCCATGCTCGTCGCAGGGCACGGTATCGGTATGCCCGGAGAGGACCAGCCCCGGCTCCCCGTATCCCAAGGTCGCGACGACGTCGACCTTGTCGATGCCTCGCTGCACCGTCACCCACTCGACGCGGAATCCGAAGTCCTCGAGCCAGGTCGCGATCAACTCCGCCACGCCGCGATTGCTGCAGTCCAGACGCGGGTCGTGACTGCTCACCGAGGGCACCGCGACCAGCCGGCCCAGGTGGTGGGCGATGCGCGAGTAATCAATGAAACTCATACGCGGACGCGGCGTCGGACGCAGGGGGAGTTCAGTGCGGTGGGTCGCGGCATCGGCGCCATTGTACGGACTCGCATACGCCGTCGCCACGACGCCGGCGGCGGAGCGCCGGCAGTGCGTTGAGGGGGCGTCGCCGTACTGGTATTCTGCCGGCCTTTTCGACTGCCCTGCAGACGGCCGATCGCGAAGTTCCGTGGCCGCGTCTCGTCGCGGCGTGCGCCGGCCTGCCGGCCAGGGCGGGCGGTCGCCTTCGTTCGGAGTGGCAAATGACCCAGAAACTGAATCGATACAGCTCGCGCATCACCCAGCCGCGCTCGCAGGGCGCCTCCCAGGCCATGCTCTACGGCACCGGCCTGACCGAGGCGGACATGGACAAGGCGCAGGTCGGTATCGCCAGCGTCTGGTACGAGGGCAACACCTGCAACATGCATCTCCTCGGGCTCGCGGAGAAGGTGAAGCAGGGCGTGGTCGCGGCCGGCATGGTCGGCATGCGATTCAACACCATCGGGGTCAGCGACGGCATCTCCATGGGCACCGAGGGCATGAGCTATTCCCTGCAGTCGCGCGACCTCATCGCCGATTCGATCGAGACGGTGATGGCGGCGCAGTGGTACGACGCCTGCGTGACGATCCCGGGCTGCGACAAGAACATGCCCGGCTGCCTCATCGCCATGGGCCGCCTCAACCGCCCGTCGCTCATGGTCTATGGCGGCACCATCAGGGCCGGCCATCGCCTCTGCGGTGGCCAGGACCAGGTGCTCGACATCGTCTCCGCCTTCCAGAGCTATGGCGAGTACCTGAGCGGCAGGATTGACGAGGACACCCGCCGCGACATCGTGCGCAAGTCCTGTCCGGGAGCTGGCGCCTGCGGCGGCATGTACACCGCCAACACCATGGCCAGCGCCATCGAGGCGATGGGCATGTCGCTGCCCTACTCCTCCTCCACCCCGGCGGAGGACCCCGGAAAGATCGAGGAGTGCCTGCGCGTGGGGCCGGCGATCCGAAACCTTCTCGAGAGGGACATCAAGCCGCGGGACATCATGACGCGTCAGGCCTTCGAGAACGCCATGGTCCTCGTCACCGTCCTCGGCGGCTCGACTAACGCCGTGCTGCACCTCATCGCCATGGCGCGGGCCGTCGGCGTCGCGCTCACGGTCGACGATTTCCAGCAGGTGAGCGACCGTACCCCCTACCTCGCCGATCTGAAACCGAGCGGCAAGTACGTCTTCGAGGATCTCCACAACATCGGCGGCATACCCGCGGTGATGAAGTTCTTGCTCGACGCCGGCATGATCGCCGGCGACTGCCTGACCGTGACCGGCAGGACGATCGCCGAGAACCTCCGCGACCTGCCGGGACTGACCGCAGGGCAGGAGATCATCCGTCCGCTCGATCGGCCGTTCAAATCCTCCGGCCATCTGCAGATCCTCAAGGGCAATCTCGCGCCCGGCGGCTCGGTGGCCAAGATCACGGGCAAGGAGGGACTGCGCTTCTCTGGGCCTGCGCGCTGCTACGACTCCGAGGAGTCGATGCTCGCGGCGCTGGAGCGCAACGAGATCCGCAAGGGCGACGTGGTGGTGATCCGCTACGAGGGCCCCAAGGGCGGCCCCGGGATGCCGGAAATGCTGACGCCGACCTCCGCGGTCGTGGGCGCCGGTCTCGGCGCGGACGTGGCGCTGATCACCGACGGGCGGTTCTCGGGCGGCTCGCACGGCTTCATCGTCGGCCACATCGTGCCGGAGGCGCAGGAGGGCGGACCGATCGCCTTGATCAGGGACGGCGACGTCATCACCATCGATGCGCAGTCGAGGCGGATCGACGCCAACGTCAGCGACGAGGAGTTTGCGCGGCGCCGCAAGGACTGGCGCATGCCCGCCTACAAGGCGGTGCGCGGCACCCTGCACAAGTTCATCAAGACAGTCCGCTCGGCCTCGGAGGGCTGCGTTACCGACGAGTGACACGATGGCATGGAAGCTGCTGTGCCGCCCGGTACAAATCCGAGAACACGGAGCGCGCGGTATGGAGGTGCAGGATTTCGTCTATCTGGTGGCGATCTGCTTCGTGCTCATGCTGTTCATGAGCTCGCTATCCACCGGCCGCCGGCGCCGTCGCAGGCGCCGTTCGAGCGCGTTTGCCCCGTCCGTGACCGCAGATGCAAATCAGGAAACCTCGGCGGAGGTTGCGGACGTCCCGGCCGGGGATGCTGCTGCAGCGCAACCGGAGAGTATCCCAGGGAGCACCGAGGCCCCGCCGTCGTCAGCAGGAGACGATGGCGACACGACGATCCCGAGTTCCAACTGACGGCGGGGGATCGCCGCAGGCGTCAGCTGTCCTCGTCCGCCCATTTGATGATGGCCACCCGCTTCTTGGGGCGAGGCCAGACCTGCGTATTGTTGACCACTGGCTTGCGCGGCGCGGGATTTTCCTGCGCAAGAGCGCCGACGGCCGCACCGTCTTCGGAACCCACCGTGCGGGTCCGGGTCATCGCCGTGGTGACCGCCGTGTTTGCCTGGACGGGCGCCATCGGCGTCAGCGAGGTGGCGCGTACCGGCGCCGCCCCGGACGCTCCATTCTTGCGGCCGATGCCCTCGTCGGCGTACTGCTTGAAATACTGGACGACGCGGCGCACGTATTCCTGGGTCTCCGCGTACGGCGGGATCTTGCGCCCGTACTGGATGACCGCGTTCTCCCCGGCGTTGTAGCCGGCGACCGCCAGCACCACGTTGTTGCTGAACATGTCCATCAGGTCGCGCAGGTAGCGTGTCCCGCCGTGGACGTTCTGCACCGGATCGTAACGGTCGCTGACCCCGTAACGTCTGCCGGTCTCGGGCATCAGCTGCATCAGGCCCACGGCCCCGGCGCGGGAAACGGCGTCCGGCTGATAGGCCGACTCGGCGGTGATGACGGCGTGGACGAGTTCGGGGGGCAGCTTGTTCTTGGCGGCCGCCTCCGCGATGAGATCGTCGTACTCCTCGCGACTGCGCACGAAGCGAGGACCGTGGGTGTTCAGCGGCCGCGATACCCAACCCTTCCAGGTCTTCACCAGCTTCATGCCGCCGGTCTTGTCGGGAGTGTCGGTCAGCGTGACGCGACCGTACTTGTCGACGTATTTGTAGATGTCGGCCGTCGCGGAATGACTGAGCACCGTCGCCAGCACGGCAGAAGCCAGCAGGGGCGTGAGCCTGCCGCTGCAACGCAGAGCAGCGCATACGGGCGAATTTGCCGGCATTGGTTTAAGAATCCTTCCTAACTCATTGTTATATAATAATCACAACGATGTGACCTTAGCAAATCCCTGAAGCATTGCCGCGGCCAGCAGCCCGGCCACCAGGTCATCGGCCATGATCCCCGGCCCACCACTCAGGCGGCGGTCGAACCATCGGATCGGCCAGGGCTTGGCGATGTCCAACAGCCGGAAAAGCAAGAACCCCGCCAGCACCCAGCCCCATCCCCCGGGGGCTCCGCACATCGTCACCAGGTAGCCGGCGACCTCGTCCCAGACAACGGACGGGTGATCGTCTACGCCCAGACGACGCGCCGCCCTGCCGCACACCGCGATACCGACCACGATGACCACCGCCGTGGCGACAAGGTAGCCGGCCAGCGGCAGGCCGTGCAACGCGAGATACAAGGCCACGCCGAGCAGGGTACCGTACGTGCCCGGGGCACCCGGCAGGCATCCCGCCCCGAAACCGAGCGCGATGAGATGGCCGGGATCGCTCAGCAGGCGAAGTGCCTCTCTCGAGGCTTCGTTACTCTTCATCGTTGCCCCACCATCGCCTCGCCGACGTTTGCCGCCGCCGAGCTAGCCGCCGCACGGTGACTCGCTTGCCGGCGATCCCCACGCGCATTCCGACGCAGGCGTGACGGAGGAGTGACTCTACGCCGCCACTACCGACGCCACCGCCAGCGCCGCAATGCCCTCGCCGCGACCGGTGAACCCCATCTTCTCCGTGGTCGTGGCCTTGACGTTCACCGAGTCGATCTCGACCCGCATGTCGTTGGCCAGATTCTCGCGCATGGCCTGGATATAGGGTGCGAGCTTGGGCGCCTGGGCGATGATCGTCGCGTCGACGTTTCCCACCCGCAGGCCTCGCTGCTGCAGCAGCGAGACGATGTGACGGAGCATGACCCGGCTGTCGATGCCCTTGATCGTCGGGTCCGTGTCTGGAAAGTGCTTGCCGATGTCGCCGAGCGCCGCGGCGCCCAGCAGGGCGTCGCAGACGGCGTGGATGACGACGTCGCCGTCGGAATGCGCCTCCATGCCCCGCTCGTAGGGAATATCCACACCGCCGAGCACCAGCCGGCGGCCTTCCTGGAAGCGGTGGGCATCGAATCCCTGGCCTATGCGCATCGTGTCTCCTCCTGGTGCCGCAGGTACAGCTCGGCGAGCTCGAGATCCTGCGGCCGGGTGATCTTGATGTTGTCGGCGTGCCCCTCGACGAGCCTGGGTGCCTGGCCGATCAGTTCCATGGCCTGCGCCTCGTCGGTCACCTTCACCCCGCTCGCGAGGGCGCGTTCGATGGCGGCGGCCAGTGGGCCGACTCGAAACATCTGCGGGGTGAGCGCGTGCCACAGGCCGCTGCGGTCCACGGTCGCGGTGATCGATAGCCCGCCGTCCGCCCGCTTCATGGTGTCGCGCACCGGCACCGCGAGTATGCCGCCCACGGGGTGATCGCTCAGCGCGTCGATCATTACGTCGATGTCCGACGCACGCACGCACGGACGCGCCGCGTCGTGCACCAGCGCCCAGTCTCCACCCTGCCCGGCCGACTCCAGAACCTTCAGCGCGTTGAGCACCGAATGGCAGCGCTCCGCGCCGCCATCGGCGCGCCGGATGCGCGGCCGGCCGGCCACAGGCAGCGTGGGCCAGATGGGGTCGTCGGCCGCCACGGCAACGACTATCCCGTCGATGCGCGGGTGGGAAAGAAAGCGCTCCAGCGTGTGCTCGATGATTGTCCGTCCACGCAGCGACAGATACTGCTTGGGCACCTCGGCGGCCATGCGCGTACCCACGCCGGCGGCGGGGATGACGGCCCAGTACGCCACCGGACTACTTCCGAGAGTCCGCCGTCAAGCGATCGGAGAGCGCGGCCGCCGCGGGCAGATCGACGATCTGGTAGAAGACCTCGTTCTCCCTGATCATTCCCATCTCGCTACGCGCCCGCTCCTCGACGGCCTCCAGGCCCTGCTTGAGATCCTGCACCTCGGCATCCAGTGCAAGGTTCCGCTCGCGCAGCGCGGCGTTCTCGCGCATCTGCGCCTCGATCTGGTTCTGCAGCTCCATCACCGAACGCACGCCACTGCGCGAGGACCACAGCTCAACCTGCGCGGCCGCCAGGCAGAGCAGCAGCGCCAGCGCTAGCCAGCGCACGTCCACTCACCCAAGGCTGCCAAATTATTGACACTTTGATCAATCACACCAGTAGTTTAGCGCGATCTCCTCACAAATTATAGAAGGCCTTGCGTCCAGGATAGATCGCCTTGCTGCCGAGCTCGTCCTCGATGGCGAGCAGCCGGTTGTATTTCGCCACCCGGTCCGAGCGCGACATCGACCCGGTCTTGATCTGGCCGCAGGAGGTCGCCACCGCCAGATCGGCAATGGTCGTGTCCTCGGTCTCGCCCGAACGGTGCGACACCACCGCCGTATACCCGGCCTTCTTGGCCATCTTGATGGCCGCCAGCGTCTCGCTGAGGGTGCCGATCTGGTTGACCTTTATCAGTATGGAGTTGGCGATCCCCTTCTTGATGCCCTCCTTGAGGATCGCGGTGTTGGTGACGAACAGATCGTCGCCGACGAGCTGCACCTTCTTGCCCAGCTTCTTGGTCAACAGCGCCCAGCCCTCCCAGTCGTTCTGGTCCTGGCCGTCCTCGATCGTGATGATCGGATACTTCTTGCACCAATCCGCGAGCATGTCGGCGAACTCCGCCGAGGAGAGCGCGCGCCGCTCGGACTCCAGGTGATACATGCCGTCCCTGTAGAATTCCGAGCTCGCGACGTCCAGCCCTATGTATATGTCCTTCCCCGCTTTGTAGCCGGCCTTGGCGATCGCCTGGAGTACAATCTCGACGGCCGCGGCATTGGAGGGGAGATCGGGCGCGAATCCGCCCTCATCGCCGACGGCGGTGCTCATCCCCTTGTCCGCGATGACCTTCTTCAGCGCATGAAACACCTCGGCGCCGTAGCGCACCGCCTCCCGGAAGGTGGGCGCGCCGACGGGCAGGATCATGAATTCCTGGAGATCCACGCTGTTGTTTGCATGGGCGCCGCCGTTGATGATGTTCATCATCGGCACCGGCATCAGGTAAGGCGCCTTGCCGAGATAGCGGTAAAGCGGCACCCCCTTCTCGTTGGCGGCAGCGCGCGCCGCGGCCATCGAAACGGCGAGCATGGCGTTCGCGCCGAGGCGCGCCTTGTTGGGCGTTCCGTCCAGCCCGATCATGGTCTGGTCGATGTCGGACTGATCGTCCACCGGCATGCCCTTCAGGGCCTTGGCGATCTCGCCGTTGACGTTGGCCACCGCCTTGAGCACCCCCTTGCCGCCGTATCGCTTCTCGTCGCCATCTCGCAGCTCGATGGCCTCGCGCTCACCCGTGGAGGCGCCGGAGGGCACGGCTGCCACCCCCATCGCGCCCTTGGCCGTCCATACCTCGGCCTGCACCGTCGGATTGCCGCGGGAGTCAATGATCTCGCGGGCGACTATCTTCTTGATCTTCGACACGTGTGTTTCCTCTTCTCGTGAGTTGTTCGTTGGACGACCCACGGCGATGCCGCCGCAGCGGGTCTGGCGCCTTCATGAGACCCCCGCCGCCGCGCCGACCGCGGTGAATTCGCCGTCACCGACGCCGCGCGCCGTGACGACCGCCGGCGCCGTTCGATTCTGGCGAGGGACGAGGGAGTTCAGCGGGCGAGCGCGATCCTACCCGCTGCGACCGCGCGTAAGAAGGTCAGCTGGCGTCCTCGCCCACCGCGACATCAACTCGGCGGCGGCGGCGCCGCTCCACGCCGTCGGGCGGACCCGGCAGGTGCTGCGCCTTGACCACGTCGTCGAGCTCTTTGAGCATCGCGAGCAATGCCGGCATCTCGGCCAGCGGCCAGGAATTGGGCCCGTCGCTCAGCGCCTGTTCCGGATTCGGATGGGTCTCCATGAACAAGCCGGCAATGCCCACCGCCACCGCCGCGCGCGCCAGAGGCGCCACGAACTCCCGTTGTCCTCCCGAGGCCGAACCCTGTCCGCCCGGAATCTGCACGGAGTGCGTCGCATCGAACACGACCGGGCAGCCGGTCTCGCGCATCACCACGAGCGAGCGCATGTCCGAGACCAGGTAGTTGTATCCGAAGGAAGCCCCCCGTTCGCAAACCATGATCCGATCGTTGCCCGTGGCCTTGGCCTTGGCGACCACGTTCTTCATGTCCCAGGGCGCGAGAAACTGGGCCTTCTTGATGTTCACCGGCCTGCCGGTGCGGGCGACGTTCTGGATGAAGTTCGTCTGCCGGCACAGGAACGCCGGCGTCTGCAACACGTCCACGACGGCGGCAACCTCGTTCAGGGGCGTGTCCTCGTGCACGTCAGTGAGCACCGGCAGCTGCAGCTGCTCGCGGACCTTGCTCAGTATCTTCAGCCCCTGCTGGAGTCCGGGACCGCGATAGCTCTCGTGCGAGGTTCGGTTGGCCTTGTCGAACGACGCCTTGAAGACATAGGGGATGCCGAGCCTGCCCGTGATCTCCTTAAGGCGGCCGGCCACGTCCATGACCAGCTGCTCGCTCTCGATGACGCATGGACCCGCGATCAGGAAGAAGGGCTGGTCGGAGCCGACCTCAAAGTTGTGCAACCGCATTTTTACGCAATGGCGACTTCGCCGTCCGGTAGGCCAAGGCCGCGCGGACGAAGCTGGCGAACAGCGGGTGTCCGTCGCGCGGCGTTGAGGTGAATTCAGGGTGGAACTGGCAGCCGATGAACCACGGATGCGCCGGTATTTCTATCATCTCCACCAGCAGTCCGTCCACGGAGCGGCCGGAGAAGCGCAGGCCGGCCTTCTCCAACACATCGGAATAACGGTTGTTGAACTCATAGCGATGGCGATGACGCTCGAAGATGCTGTCCTTGCCGTAGACGCTGCGCGCGAGACTGCCGGCCAGCAGTTTGCACTCCTGCGCGCCCAGCCGCATGGTGCCGCCCAGGTCGGAGCGCTCGCTGCGCACCTGCACGCTGCCGTCGGCGGTCCTCCATTCGGTGATGAGCGCGATGACCGGATGCGCGGTGTCGGGGTTGAACTCCGTGCTGTGCGCCCCGGCGAGCCCGGCCACGTTGCGCGCGAACTCGATGACCGCCAGCTGCATCCCCAGGCAGATCCCCAGGTATGGAATGCCGCGTTCGCGCGCATAGCGCACCGCCTCGATCTTGCCTTCGATACCGCGCTTGCCGAACCCGCCCGGCACCAGCACGGCGTCCGTACCGTCGAGGCAGGCGGTGCCGCTCTTCTCGATCTCCTCGGAGTCGATGTAGGTGATGGCCGGCTTCGTGCGCGTCCGTATGCCGGCGTGGATCAGCGATTCGGTCAGCGACTTGTAGGAATCCGCGAGATGGACGTACTTGCCCACCATCGCGATCTTCACCTCCGCCTCGGGGTGATCGAGCGCGTCGACGACCTGCTCCCATTCATGCAGATCGGCCGGCGGCGCGGATATGCCGAGCTTCTCGCAGACGATCTCGTCGAGCTTCTGCTCGTGCAGCATGCCCGGGATCCTGTAGATGGTGCTGGCGTCGATCGCCGAGATGACGGCCCGGTGTTCGACGTTCGTGAACAGCGCGATCTTGCGCCGCTCCGACTCGGGCAGCGGCCGGTCGGCCCGGCAGAGCAGGACATCGGGCTGGATACCGATCGAACGCAGTTCCTTGACGGAATGCTGGGTCGGCTTGGTCTTCATCTCGCCGGCCGCCGGCACGTACGGCACCAGCGTGAGGTGTATGAACACGGTGCGGTTCGTCCCGAGCTCGACGCGCAACTGGCGGATGGCCTCGAGAAACGGCAGCGATTCGATGTCGCCCACGGTGCCGCCGATCTCGATCATGGCCACGTCGGCGTCACCCGCGCCCTCGCGGATGCAGCGCTTGATCTCGTCGGTGATGTGCGGAATCACCTGCACGGTGCCGCCGAGGTAGTCGCCCCTGCGCTCCTTGCGGATGACGTTCTCGTAGATGCGGCCGGTGGTGTAATTGCTGGCGCGGCTGGTGCGGCAACGGACGAAGCGCTCGTAATGCCCGAGATCGAGATCGGTCTCGGCGCCGTCGTCGGTGACGTAGACCTCGCCGTGCTGGAACG